>NZ_SZWV01000002.1:0-1714 GCF_005280945.1 Citrobacter sp. wls718 | reverse complement strand
GTAAACGCCTTATCCGGCCTACGGTCGAACATATTTGTAGGCCTGATAAGCTGCGCGCCATCAGGCATGATAAGGAATAGATTGAAATGAGTATGGTTGATACTGCCCCAGGTAAGATTCAGGTTCGTGATTTGAACTTCTACTACGGCAAATTCCATGCCCTGAAGAACATCAACTTGGATATCGCTAAAAACCAGGTCACGGCGTTTATCGGGCCATCAGGCTGTGGTAAATCAACGCTTCTGCGTACCTTCAACAAAATGTTTGAACTGTATCCAGAACAGCGTGCGGAAGGTGAAATTCTGCTGGATGGCGACAATATTCTCACCAATACCCAGGATATCGCGCTGCTGCGTGCCAAAGTAGGGATGGTGTTCCAGAAGCCGACGCCGTTCCCGATGTCCATCTACGACAACATCGCGTTTGGTGTCCGTCTGTTTGAAAAACTCTCGCGTGCAGACATGGACGAGCGCGTGCAGTGGGCCTTGACCAAGGCCGCATTATGGAATGAAACCAAAGATAAACTACACCAGAGTGGGTACTCTCTCTCCGGTGGTCAGCAGCAGCGTTTGTGCATTGCGCGTGGTATTGCCATTCGCCCTGAAGTGTTGCTGCTGGATGAGCCGTGTTCGGCGCTCGACCCGATCTCTACCGGGCGTATTGAAGAGCTGATCACCGAGCTGAAAGAGGATTACACCGTCGTTATCGTTACCCACAACATGCAGCAGGCTGCGCGTTGTTCCGACCACACGGCGTTTATGTACCTGGGCGAATTGATTGAGTTCAGCAACACGGACGATCTGTTCACCAAGCCCGCGAAGAAACAAACAGAAGATTATATCACCGGCCGTTATGGTTGATTCAGGAGCGCGTTATGGACAGTCTGAACCTTAATAAACATATTTCCGGCCAGTTCAACGCAGAACTGGAAAGCATCCGCACCCAGGTAATGACCATGGGCGGCATGGTGGAGCAGCAGCTTTCTGATGCCATTACCGCTATGCACAACCAGGACAGCGAGCTGGCGAAGCGCGTCATTGAGGGCGATAAGAACGTCAACATGATGGAAGTGGCGATTGATGAAGCCTGTGTGCGCATCATTGCCAAGCGTCAGCCGACGGCGAGCGACCTGCGCCTGGTGATGGCAATCATCAAAACTATCGCCGAGCTGGAACGTATTGGTGATGTAGCGGATAAAATTTGCCGTACCGCGCTGGAGAAATTCTCCCTGCAGCATCAGCCGTTGCTGGTAAGCCTGGAATCACTGGGTCGCCATACGGTGCAAATGCTGCATGATGTTCTGGATGCATTTGCGCGGATGGATCTGGACGAAGCGGTGCGTATTTACCGTGAAGACAGGAAAGTTGACCAGGAATATGAGGGCATCGTACGCCAACTGATGACCTATATGATGGAAGACCCGCGCACCATTCCGAGCGTGCTGACCGCACTGTTCTGCGCCCGTTCTATCGAGCGTATCGGTGACCGTTGCCAGAATATTTGCGAATACATCTTCTACTTCGTGAAGGGACAAGATTTCCGTCACGTCGGCGGCGATGAGCTGGATAAGCTGCTGGCGGGTAAAGACCCGAAGGAATAAGCGGCTTGTTGCGTTAGCCGGGATCCCCGGCGTCGCTATTGTAGGCCGGATAAGGCGTTACGCCGCATCCGGCATTCTGCGCCATCCGCTTGATGGCGCTTTGCTTATCAGGCC
>NZ_SZWV01000001.1:0-4737 GCF_005280945.1 Citrobacter sp. wls718 | reverse complement strand
AGCGTGCCGTACAAAAGTGGACGGCACGCGAAGTGTGATTACAGGAAACCGTACATTGCAGCGAACACCCAGCCAAATACACAGGATACGCTTACGCCGATCAAACCAGGCAGAATGAAGCTGTGGTTAATGACGAAGCGGCCAATGCGGGTGGTGCCGGAACGGTCAAACTGAATGGCCGCCAGATCGCTTGGGTAGGTCGGCAGAATGTAGTAACCGTAGCATGCCGGAGCAGAGGCAACGATGTACGCTGGATCAACGCCGATAGCCAGCGCGACCGGCACGATAGCCGCTAGCGCCGCAGCCTGGGAGTTTACAAACTTGGAGACCAACAGCAGGACAACCGCATAGGCCCACGGATATTCTTTCACCATCTCGCCCAGTACGCCCTGAATTTCAGACATATGTGCGCCGAACATGGTTTCCGCCATCCAGGCAATACCGTACACCGCTACAATCGCGATCATACCTGAACGGAAGACTTCATTTTTAGAGATAGATGCGGGGTTGGTTTTGGTCAGGATGATAATCAGTGCGCCAGTCAGCAGCATGAACATCTGGATAACCAGAACCATTGACAGCGGTTTGCCACCAAAAGAAGGACGCAGTTCAGATACCGCACCCAGGACGGCAACGACAGCGATAGCGGCCAGGAAGATCCACATTGCCAGCCAGTTGCTCTTAGGCAGTTTTTTGTCTAACAGCGTAGCGGTGTCGCCATAGACATAGTGGTGGTTTTCAGGAACGGAAATGAACTTCTGAAAATCTTCGTCTTTGTCCAGATCTTTACCACGGAACCAGCTGAAGATACCGATCGCCAGAATACCCAGCAGGGTAGAGGGGATGGTGATAGCGAGCAGGTCGAGGAATTCGAGGTGCTTGCCTTCAAACGTTACGTTACCCAGCATCGCGACCAGTGACACGACGGCCACGGAAACCGGGCTGGCAATGATACCCATCTGCGCACCGATAGAACTCGCTGCCATCGGACGTTCCGGGCGAATATTGTTCTTAATCGCAACGTCATAGATGATAGGCAGAATGGTGTACACCACGTGACCTGTACCACACAGGATAGTCAGGGTGCAGGTGACAAACGGTGCCACGATGGAAACGTATTTTGGGTTACGACGCAGCAGCTTTTCAGCAATTTGCAGCATAACATCAAGACCGCCGGAGGCCTGCAAGGTTGCGGAAGCAGCGACCACGGCAATAATGACCAGCATAACGTCTACTGGCGGTTTACCCGGCTGGAGATGGAACACGAAAACCAGAATGACCAGACCGATACCGCCTAACAAACCCAGTGCGATACCGCCCTTTCTGGCACCATAAAACAAACATATTAATATTATAAGAAGCTGTATACTAAATAACATTTTATTTACCCTCGCAAAAAACCCAGTCAATTTTTGATAAATGGATCTGTGCCACACTCTTTTATGCTGAAATAAGCATCAGAAAGCGGCCAATATTCGGTATGTCCGTATTTGTGATTAATGTTCAAATATCTGTCTAGAAAATTTTTAAACGTTATTGGAAATATTTAACTTTTTTCTGTGACTTTGTTCTGAGGAGAGAATCCTCAGGCGATGGGAAGCAGAGCATGTTATGAAGAGCATTGGCTGATGTTGTCGTGCAGGTACGTTGTCCCGATTAACCGGAAACTTATCGTCAGCTTTACGTATTCTACTATTACGTGAACCACCGGCAGGATAGGTGAGTGTATTATTTATGTGATCACGCTCACGCCAATTCATGATGCTATGAGGTTGGCGAACGGATTCTTTTATTTGCTCACAAAAATGTACGGTGTCCATAGTACGTAGCATGTTCTCCATTGCTACCGATATAGATTTTTATGTCTGGTTAAAATCAGACTAATCCTTTAGGGGTAAAAATACACATTCTGCGAGTTAGATAATACTTAATTAACTTTTGTTAGTGATTTTGAAATTAAAAACAGTGTGATGTTTGTCAATAATAAAATAGAGCGTTAACATGCTGGATACAATTATATTTGATCTAACGCAAATTCAGTATTTTGCTGTCTATGACAGCAGTAGGGGGATTTTTCATTATTTTAATAACTGTTACTTTTATATAACGAATAATCCCCGTAATGATGTTTATTGGCAGTATTGTTTTAGCAGCGAATAATGCTCAGCCTGAACGCGATAACGATACACCGGTCTGCCAGTCACGCCGTAATGAATGCTGGTAAATAAGATATGACAATTGACCAGCCAGATGAGGTACTTACGACAGGACACACGCGAGATATTGACTTCGTTCGCCAACTCATCAGTAGAGAACTCTTGATCCTGGTGCTCATCAATCCACTGGCACAAGGTACGTAACGTTTGAGGCGTTAATCCTTTGGGTAAGCGACGTGTTTCCTGCTCGGTAGAGGAACTGCCGTGAATCAACTGATCAAGCTCCGACTGTTCATAGTACTGATGTTTTTCCATCTCCGTCTTTTTATGCAGCCAGCCGGTAAGCGCTTCTTCAAAACGGGAAGCCTGAAAAGGTTTTATCAGATAATCGACGACCCCGTAGTGGAGCGAGTCCTTAATGGTGGTAGCATCGGCGGCGGAAGAGATGACAATGACGTCACATTTGCAGCCTTCGCTATGCAGAACGGGCAGCAGATCCAGACCGTTCTCTTTTTGCATATAAATGTCTAACAAAATCAGGTCGATATGATGTTCGCCATGAAAAAGTATTTCTTTGGCTTTCTCCAGCGTAGACGCTGTCCCACAGCAATGAAAACCGGAGAGCTGCGCCACATATCGGCGATTTAACTCCGCTACCATTGCGTCGTCATCGACAATTAAGACATTGATCATCTGCTGGCCCTCTCACCATTCCACGGTAACTGTACAAAAAATTGGGTGAAGATCCCAGGTTCAGATTCGACGGCGATATTGCCGCCAACACTTTCAACCTGCTGTTTAACAAGCGCTAAACCAACGCCCCGTTCGCTTCCTTTTGACGAGACGCCTTTCTCAAATATGTGGTCAATGCGATCGGGAGCGATCCCCGGACCATCGTCATTAACTTCACAATGTAACCAG
This sequence comes from Citrobacter sp. wls718, assembly GCF_005280945.1. Taxonomy (NCBI): domain Bacteria; kingdom Pseudomonadati; phylum Pseudomonadota; class Gammaproteobacteria; order Enterobacterales; family Enterobacteriaceae; genus Citrobacter; species Citrobacter sp. wls718. Next base: position 1,660 of record NZ_SZWV01000001.1, on the reverse strand, counting down.
CTGTGTCGATAGTGTAAGGATACGCTGATCTCACCACCGGCTTCTTGACCTAACGCTTCCAGTGCGTTTTCAATCAAATTCCCCAGAACGGTAATCAGCACGGTCACTTGATCTTCATTGCTGTTTTCCGGTAATTGACTTTCATTACTAATGACAAGGGTATGGCCTAAATCGGATGTGCGATTAATCTTACTGAGTAAAAATCCCGCGATAACCGGGGACTTTATTTTTCCCAGCAATGAGCCGATTTCTTCCTGATAGTTGTTGGCTGTCTTAATTATATAAGTTTCCAACTGCTTATAACTTTTCAGATGCAATAATCCCAGAATCACGTGCAACTTATTCATGAATTCGTGGGATCGTTCACGAAGTGCATCGGCATAGTTGACCATACCATCAAGGCGTTGCATTAGTTTACGGACTTCCGTCTTATCCCTGAACGTTGAAATAGCACCGATGATTTTGCCGTTGCTGATGACCGGCACAGTGTTGATCAGCAGTAGCCGGTCTTTCACGGTGATCTCTTCATCGCGCCGTGGTGTTCCATCACGTAAGACTTCAGAAAAATCGACCACCTGTGACCAGGCATGACTGAGCGTGGAGAGTTGCGCATCGTCTTGTGACTTGCGGTAATCCAGCAGTTCCTGGGCCGCCTGGTTTATCAGCGTGACTTCACCACTGTCGTCAACGGCAATTACGCCTTCCTTTATAGAGTGCAGCATCGCCTGGCGCTGTTCAAACAGGTTGGAGATTTCATAGGGTTCGAGGCCAAACAGAATACGTTTGAGCACCTTGACCAACACCCAGGTACCCAACAAGCCAACCAGAACACCAAATAAGACGGACCAGAAGATACTGTCGCGACTGTTATTAATCTGTTCAGTGACTCTGCTGAGCTCAAGGCCAATCGACACGACGCCAATTTGGCGGTGGTTTTCGTCATAGATGGGGGTAAACACACGCAGTGCTTTAGCCAGAAAGCCGCGATTAATTGCGACGTTTTCTTTCCCTTCCAGGGCCAACAAAATATCGTCGCCTTTAAACCGCTGGCCGATTCGCTGGGCCTCGGGATGTGAATAACGGATGCTTTGCATATTCGTGACGACGATGAACAGGAAGTCGTTGCTTTTATTCACCGCCTGGGCAATCGCTTGAATGCCACTTTCTTGAGGTGCTTTCTGCAGACCCTGACGGATCTCCGGGGAGTCAGCCAGCGTTCGGGCCACCGCAAGGGCTTTGTCCGCTAAGGCATCGCGCGTCATATTGCTAATTTGTGAGAAGTAAATCAGATGAACGACGAGCAGCACGGAGAAAAGTACAGCACTGACCATGAGGATCACGGTGGTGCCGAGCTTCATCGGGCGTTTGCGTATAGCAGTACGTTGCAGAGCGTTTCTCATCACGGTCCTGGAATGACTGATTGTGTGGTTATTATCACCTGATGGGATACGTAATTCAAAGATGGTAGGGGGATTATGGGGCTACTGCCGTTTGCTCTCCTTATATATAGAGTAGAAAACGGGTATGCGTTGGTTTCTTCTTTATAGGATAGGGAATTCCAGGTCGATTTCCATGGGATTCCGTAATATGAGGTTAGAGATTCTGACGGCTTTGTGGATAACTCTGTGTGTAAATGGGTATAAGGCGGGGTTTTGCTGTG
>NZ_SZWV01000004.1:46465-102560 GCF_005280945.1 Citrobacter sp. wls718 | reverse complement strand
GGAACTTGTTCGCACCTTCCCTAGGAAAAAGTGTGAGCCAGATCTACACTCTTACCTACAGGCAATTAATCGCCTTCAGACCTTAGCATTAATTCAAGTAAGAGAAGATACCTATGAAAAATATCAAAGCGACGGCTGCTGTCATCGTGCTTTCTGCGCTGTCCTTCGGCGTGTTTGCAGCCGTTCCGGTCACCAACGCACCGTCTGATAACACGACACAAGTTGGCATCACGCATGCCTCTGATGTGGAAGCAGGTTCAAATATCGCTCCTGGTTCCCAGTCAACTGGCCAAAGTATGAATGATGCGTTTAATGTTCATACCCTGGTTGCTGGCGAATGGTCTTAATATCTTCATCAGTGTCCAGACGTCTATTCAGCCAAATATCGTAATGAAAAAACCGGATATTGATGTACCGGTTTTTATTTTGTCATAAACAGTAAAGTAATATTGAAATATCTTTTTTAATTTATTGGATGCATCTGTGTACATCGCGAAATAACGCAAAGTACCATTTATTAACGGCGTGACGGTTCAACCCCAAATCATTGCTGCCCACCTTAACATCAGCATTGCCGCGCAAATGACGAGCAGTACCACAACCATTTTCCAGTGTTTTTTGGCAAAGCGATTTTTTGGCATGGTTCTTTCCTGGTCAGTAACAATGATTACCGCATAGTGTAACAAAGACGGCAGGGCGCCAGTGAATTGATTTACATCATAGATGGCGCGTTGATTGTCGCTTTGAACGACCCGTAATGCCGTGTACACTGTCAGGCGGTGTTATCAAAAAGCGGGTGTAGGTTACAGCGTTGCCAGTCAGGTAATGCGTGACATATTTCGCAGAGTGAAGCGGGAATCAGCCCACACCTTTTTGATAAATTTTAAATAGTGAAACTTTGTATGTGCTCTTACGTGTGGGGCACCACTGCAAATAAGGATATAACATGCCTGTTATTACTCTTCCTGATGGCAGCCAACGCCATTACGACCACGCTGTAAGTCCCATGGATGTTGCGCTGGACATCGGTCCAGGTCTGGCGAAAGCCACTATCGCTGGCCGTGTAAACGGTGAGCTGGTTGATGCTTCCGATCTGATTGAACAGGATGCGAAACTCTCCATCATTACCGCTAAGGATGATGAAGGTCTGGAGATCATTCGTCACTCCTGTGCGCACCTGTTAGGGCACGCGATCAAACAACTCTGGCCGCACACCAAAATGGCGATCGGACCGGTTGTTGACAACGGCTTTTACTACGATATCGATCTTGACCGTACGTTAACCCAGGAAGACGTCGACGCGCTCGAAAAGCGGATGCACGAGCTCGCTGAGAAAAACTACGATGTCATTAAGAAGAAAGTCAGCTGGTACGAAGCGCGTGAAACGTTCGTGAAGCGTGGCGAGACCTATAAAGTCTCTATCCTTGATGAAAATATTGCCCATGATGACAAGCCTGGCTTGTATCATCATGAAGAATACGTCGATATGTGCCGTGGCCCGCACGTGCCGAACATGCGTTTCTGTCATCACTTCAAACTGATGAAGACCGCTGGGGTATACTGGCGCGGCGACAGCAACAACAAGATGCTGCAGCGCATTTATGGTACTGCATGGGCCGATAAAAAAGCGCTGAGTGCCTACCTGCAACGTCTGGAAGAAGCGGCTAAACGCGACCACCGTAAAATTGGTAAGCAGCTTGACCTGTATCATATGCAGGAAGAAGCGCCAGGTATGGTGTTCTGGCATAACGATGGCTGGACAATTTTCCGTGAACTGGAAGTTTTCGTTCGTTCGAAACTGAAAGAATACCAGTATCAGGAAGTGAAAGGCCCGTTCATGATGGACCGTGTGCTGTGGGAAAAAACAGGGCACTGGGACAACTACAAGGATGCGATGTTCACCACCTCTTCAGAGAACCGTGAATACTGCATCAAGCCAATGAACTGCCCAGGCCACGTTCAGATCTTCAATCAGGGTCTGAAATCGTATCGCGACCTGCCGCTGCGTATGGCGGAATTTGGTAGCTGTCACCGTAACGAACCGTCAGGTGCGCTGCACGGTCTGATGCGCGTACGTGGCTTCACTCAAGATGATGCGCATATCTTCTGTACCGAAGAGCAGATTCGTGATGAAGTTAACGCCTGCATTCGTATGGTCTACGATATGTACAGCACCTTTGGCTTCGAGAAAATCGTCGTCAAACTGTCCACTCGCCCCGAGAAACGTATCGGTAGCGATGAAATGTGGGACCGTGCTGAAGCGGACTTAGCGGTTGCGCTGGAAGAAAACAACATCCCGTTTGAGTTCCAACTGGGTGAAGGCGCATTCTACGGTCCGAAAATTGAATTTACCCTGTATGACTGCCTCGATCGCGCATGGCAGTGCGGTACTGTACAGCTGGACTTCTCTCTGCCGTCTCGTCTGAGCGCCTCTTATGTTGGCGAAAACAACGAGCGTCAGGTACCGGTAATGATTCACCGCGCGATTCTTGGGTCAATGGAACGTTTCATTGGTATCCTGACCGAAGAGTTCGCTGGCTTCTTCCCGACCTGGCTTGCGCCGGTTCAGGTTGTGGTCATGAATATTACCGATTCGCAGTCTGAATACGTCAACGAATTAACGCAGAAACTACAAAATGCGGGTATTCGTGTAAAAGCAGACTTGAGAAATGAGAAGATTGGCTTTAAAATCCGCGAGCACACTTTACGTCGTGTCCCTTACATGTTGGTCTGTGGCGACAAAGAGGTAGAAGCAGGCAAAGTTGCCGTGCGTACCCGTCGTGGCAAAGACTTGGGCAGCCTGGACGTAAGTGAAGTTATCGAGAAGCTGCAACAAGAGATTCGCAGCCGCAGTCTTCAACAACTGGAGGAATAAGGTATTAAAGGCGGAAAACGAGTTCAAACGGCACGTCCGAATCGTATCAATGGCGAGATTCGCGCCCTGGAAGTTCGCTTAACAGGTCTGGAAGGCGAAGCTTTGGGTATTGTGAGTCTGAGAGAAGCTATCGAAAAAGCTGAAGAAGCTGGAGTAGATTTAGTTGAAATCAGCCCTAACGCCGAACCGCCAGTTTGTCGTATTATGGACTACGGCAAGTTCCTTTATGAAAAGAGTAAATCTTCTAAGGAACAGAAGAAAAAGCAAAAAGTTATCCAGGTTAAGGAAATTAAATTCCGTCCTGGCACCGACGATGGCGATTACCAGGTAAAACTCCGCAGCCTGGTACGCTTTCTGGAAGAGGGTGATAAAGCTAAGATCACGCTGCGTTTCCGCGGCCGTGAGATGGCTCACCAACAGATCGGTATGGAAGTGCTTACGCGCGTCCGTGACGATCTGAGTGAACTGGCAGTGGTCGAATCCTTCCCTACGAAGATCGAAGGCCGCCAGATGATCATGGTGCTCGCTCCTAAGAAGAAACAGTAAGGCCTTCAAGTAGCAATTCCTGTGGAGCCTACGGGCTTCGCAGGTTTTGTTCGCCTATGTTTCGTTTATTAACAATGCGAAGTGGAAGTTATTAAAATGCCAAAAATTAAGACCGTACGCGGTGCTGCTAAGCGCTTCAAAAAAACCGGTGGTGGTGGATTTAAGCGTAAGCACGCAAACCTGCGTCATATTCTGACCAAAAAATCTACTAAGCGTAAACGTCACCTGCGTCCAAAAGGCCTCGTGTCTAAAGGCGATCTGGGTCTGGTTATCGCGTGCCTGCCGTACGCATAAGCCGTTAACGTTTAATTAATTTTTTTACTAAGAATATAGATACAGGAGAGCACATATGGCTCGCGTAAAACGTGGTGTAGTTGCCCGTGCACGTCACAAGAAAATTTTGAAACAAGCTAAAGGCTACTACGGTGCGCGTTCTCGCGTATACCGCGTTGCCTTCCAGGCTGTTATCAAAGCTGGTCAGTACGCTTATCGTGACCGTCGTCAGAAAAAGCGTCAGTTCCGTCAACTGTGGATTGCGCGTATCAACGCAGCAGCACGTCAGAACGGTATTTCTTACAGCAAATTCATCAACGGCCTGAAAAAAGCCTCTGTTGAAATCGACCGTAAGATCCTGGCTGACATCGCAGTATTCGACAAAGTAGCGTTCACCGCTCTGGTTGAAAAAGCGAAAGCAGCTCTGGCATAAGCCGGTGAAAAGAGGGAGCCTGGCTCCCTCTCTTTTATTTGTAGCGTAATCAATTAGTTGACAATTCACCCGTAAGCCTTTTCAATAAAGGTTGTCCGGTTTTTACTACATAAGGTAACGCAAGCATGAATGCTGCTATTTTCCGCTTCTTTTTTTACTTTAGCACCTGAATCCGGGAGGCTAGCGCGTGAAAGAAGAAACGGAAAACAGCGCCTAAGAGCCTCCCTGGTGGAGGCTTTTTTTATACACGTAATCCTTCAAGCGGCCCCTGTATTGGCTGCATTTTGCTCTCTTGCCGCCTGGATGCAACTTGAATGATTTTGTGTATATATGAGCGACATATGAATATCGCCACACAACGAGGAAAACCATGTCACATCTCGCAGAGCTGGTTGCCAGTGCAACGGCCGCCATTAACCAGGCTTCAGATGTTGCCGCATTAGACAATGTCCGCGTCGAATATTTGGGAAAGAAAGGGCATTTGACCCTGCAAATGACAACCCTGCGCGAACTGCCGCCTGAAGAGCGTCCGGCAGCAGGTGCGGTTATCAATGAAGCCAAAGAGCAGGTACAGCAGGCGCTGAACGCGCGTAAAGCTGATTTAGAAAATGCTGCGCTGAATGCACGTCTGGCAGAAGAAACCATTGATATCTCCCTGCCGGGCCGTCGTATTGAAAACGGCGGGTTGCATCCGGTCACACGTACCATCGACAGGATTGAAAGCTTCTTCGGTGAGCTCGGATTTACCGTGGCGACGGGACCGGAAATCGAAGATGACTACCACAACTTCGATGCGCTGAATATTCCAGGCCATCACCCGGCGCGTGCTGACCACGACACGTTCTGGTTTGACGCCACGCGCCTGCTGCGTACCCAGACCTCTGGCGTGCAGATCCGCACCATGAAAGAAAAACAGCCGCCAATCCGCATTATCGCACCGGGCCGCGTGTATCGTAACGACTACGATCAGACGCACACCCCGATGTTCCATCAGATGGAAGGCTTGATTGTTGATACCAACATCAACTTCACCAACCTGAAAGGCACGCTGCACGATTTCCTGCGTAACTTCTTTGAAGAGGATCTGCAGGTACGTTTCCGTCCTTCCTATTTCCCGTTCACTGAGCCTTCTGCGGAAGTTGACGTAATGGGAAAAAATGGCAAATGGCTGGAAGTGCTGGGCTGCGGTATGGTCCACCCGAACGTGCTGCGTAACGTTGGTATCGACCCAGAAATCTACTCAGGCTTTGCCTTCGGTATGGGTATGGAGCGTCTGACCATGCTGCGTTACGGCGTCACCGATCTGCGTTCTTTCTTCGAAAACGATCTGCGTTTCCTCAAACAGTTTAAATAAAGGCAGGATAAAACAATGAAATTCAGTGAACTGTGGTTACGCGAATGGGTAAACCCGGCAATTGATAGCGATGCGCTGTCAAACCAGATCACCATGGCGGGCCTCGAGGTCGACGGCGTTGAAGCCGTTGCCGGTGAATTTAACGGCGTAGTGGTCGGTGAAGTGGTTGAGTGCGGCCAGCACCCGAACGCAGACAAACTGCGTGTCACCAAAGTTAATGTGGGCGGCGATCGTCTGCTGGATATCGTCTGTGGCGCACCTAACTGCCGTCAGGGATTAAGAGTCGCCGTGGCGACCATCGGTGCCGTTCTGCCGGGCGATTTCAAGATTAAAGCCGCCAAACTGCGCGGTGAGCCGTCAGAAGGGATGCTGTGCTCGTTCTCTGAGCTGGGTATTTCCGATGATCATAACGGGATTATCGAACTGCCGGCGGATGCGCCGATTGGCACCGATATCCGCGAATACCTGAAGCTTGACGATAACACTATCGAAATCAGCGTTACGCCGAACCGCGCCGACTGCTTAGGCATCATCGGTGTTGCACGCGATGTTGCGGTACTGAACAAAGCCCCGCTGGTTGAGCCGGAAATCGTCCCTGTGGCGGCGACAGTTGATGACGTGCTGCCAATCCAGGTTGAAGCTGTTGACGCCTGTCCGCGCTATCTGGGCCGTGTGGTTAAAGGTATTAATGTTAAAGCACCAACGCCGCTGTGGATGAAAGAGAAACTGCGTCGTTGCGGGATCCGTTCCATCGATGCCGTGGTTGATGTGACCAACTATGTACTGCTCGAACTGGGTCAGCCGATGCATGCGTTCGACAAAGACCGCATTGAAGGCGGAATTGTTGTGCGTATGGCAAAAGAGGGTGAGACCCTGGTATTGCTGGACGGCAGCGAAGCAAAACTGAATGCGGATACGCTGGTTATTGCTGACCACAACAAAGCGTTGGCAATGGGCGGCATCTTTGGCGGAGAGCACTCTGGTGTGAATGATGAGACGCAAAACGTCCTGCTGGAATGTGCGTTCTTCAGCCCGCTGTCCATTACGGGTCGCGCGCGTCGTCACGGTCTGCACACCGATGCCTCTCACCGCTATGAGCGTGGCGTCGATCCGGCGCTGCAGCACAAAGCCATGGAGCGTGCAACGCGTCTGCTGATTGATATCTGCGGCGGCGAAGCCGGTCCGGTTATCGATGTGACGACCGAAGCCACGCTGCCAAAACGCGCAACCATTACGCTTCGTCGTAGCAAACTGGATCGTCTGATTGGCCATCATATTGCCGATGAGCAGGTGAGCGATATTCTGCGTCGTCTGGGTTGTGACGTGACGGAAGGCCAGGATGAGTGGCTGGCGGTTGCACCGAGCTGGCGTTTCGACATGTCGATTGAAGAAGACCTGGTCGAAGAAATTGCCCGCGTATACGGTTATGACAATATCCCGAATACGCCTATTCAGGCAGGCCTGATCATGGGGACGCATCGCGAAGCAGATTTATCGCTGAAGCGTGTCAAAACCATGCTCAATGATAAAGGCTACCAGGAAGTGATCACCTACAGCTTCGTCGACCCGAAAGTTCAGGCGCTGCTGCATCCGGGTGAAGAAGCGCTGTTGCTGCCAAGCCCAATCTCAATCGACATGTCGGCAATGCGTTTGTCCCTGTGGACCGGCTTGCTGTCTACGGTGGTGTATAACCAGAACCGTCAGCAGAACCGCGTGCGTATTTTCGAAACGGGTTTACGTTTTGTTCCCGATACCCAGGCTAACCTCGGGATCCGTCAGGATCTGATGTTGGCAGGTGCGATCTGCGGCAACCGTCATGATGAACACTGGAACCTGGCAAAAGAGGCCGTTGATTTCTATGATCTGAAAGGCGATCTGGAAGCGGTTCTCGACCTGACCGGTAAACTGGGTGACATTCAGTTCAAAGCTGAAGCCAATCCGGCATTACATCCGGGCCAGTCTGCGGCGATTTATCTGAAAGGTGAACGTATTGGTTTCATTGGGGTTGTTCATCCTGAGCTGGAACGTAAACTGGATCTGAACGGTCGCACTTTAGTGTTTGAACTGGAGTGGAACAAGCTCGCAGACCGCGTGGTGCCTCAGGCTCGTGAAGTTTCTCGCTTCCCGGCGAACCGCCGTGATATCGCCGTGGTGGTGGCAGAAAACGTTCCCGCTGCGGATATTTTATCCGAGTGTAAGAAAGTTGGCGTAAATCAGGTAGTTGGCGTAAACTTATTTGACGTGTACCGCGGTAAGGGTGTTGCGGAGGGTTATAAGAGCCTCGCTATCAGCCTGATCCTTCAGGATACCAGCCGTACACTTGAAGAAGAGGAGATTGCCGCTACCGTCGCCAAATGTGTAGAGGCATTAAAAGAGCGATTCCAGGCATCATTGAGGGATTGAACCTATGGCGCTTACAAAAGCTGAAATGTCAGAATATCTGTTTGATAAGCTTGGGCTTAGCAAGCGGGATGCCAAAGAACTGGTCGAGCTGTTTTTCGAAGAGATCCGTCGTGCTCTGGAAAATGGTGAGCAGGTAAAACTCTCTGGTTTTGGTAACTTCGATCTGCGTGATAAGAATCAACGCCCGGGACGTAACCCGAAAACGGGCGAAGATATTCCCATTACAGCACGGCGCGTGGTGACCTTCAGACCCGGACAGAAGTTAAAAAGTCGGGTCGAAAACGCAACGCCCAAAGAAGAGTGATTTGACGTTCCGCTAAGTCACTTACGCCGCCATCAAAGCGGCAGTGAAAAGCATGACGTATATATACCCTAAATACTTCGAGTTGCAGGAAGGCGGCGACGCAGCGAATCTCCAGGAGTGTACATAAGTACGTGACTGGGGTGAGCGAGTAAAGCCAACGTACATGCGGCTGGAAGTATGACGGGTATAACTAAAAAGGCCGCTCTGCGGCCTTTTTCCTTTCCACTACCGAATCAGCACCGTAAAATCCCCCCATCTCTTTTCAGCAGAATGGAAAACATGCTGACCTTCGCCCATCAACAACAGCGACGAAATGTACGCTGGATATTGTCTCTGTCAGCGCTGATGCTGCTGGCAACGATCCTCAGCCTGTGCGCAGGCGAACAGTGGATTGCGCCCGGCAACTGGTTTAGCGCCCGTGGCGATCTGTTCGTCTGGCAAATTCGACTTCCTCGTACGCTGGCCGTACTGCTGGTCGGTGCCGCGCTGGCGCTGTCCGGTGCTGTGATGCAGGCGCTGTTCGAAAACCCCTTAGCCGAACCAGGCCTGTTGGGCGTGTCTAACGGCGCAGGCGTTGGACTCATCGCCGCGGTGCTATTGGGGCAGGGCCAGTTACCCGGCTGGGCGCTGGGCCTGTGCGCGATTGCCGGGGCGCTGATCATCACGCTTATCCTTCTGCGTTTTGCCCGCCGCCACCTGTCGACCAGCCGTCTGCTGCTGGCGGGCGTGGCGCTGGGTATTATTTGTAGCGCCTTGATGACGTGGGCTATCTACTTCTCAACCTCTTTTGATCTGCGACAGTTAATGTACTGGATGATGGGCGGCTTTGGCGGTGTTGACTGGCAGCAGGCCTGGCTGATGGTCGCGCTGCTGCCCGTTTTACTGTGGATTTGCTGTCAGTCGCAGCCGATGAATATGCTGGCGCTGGGGGAGACGTCTGCGCGCCAGCTAGGGCTGCCTTTATGGTTCTGGCGGAACCTGCTGGTGGTGGCCACTGGCTGGATGGTGGGGGTCAGCGTGGCGCTTGCTGGCGCCATTGGTTTTATCGGTCTGGTTATCCCGCATATTCTGCGACTGTGTGGATTAACCGATCATCGCGTATTGCTGCCTGGCTGTGCGCTGGCGGGGGCTATTGCATTACTGTTAGCGGATGTTGTGGCACGTCTGGTGCTGGCGTCGGCTGAACTGCCTATCGGCGTGGTAACGGCAACCATGGGTGCACCGGTATTTATCTGGTTATTGTTAAAATCCGGGCGCTAGACGTCTGCGGTTCGGACTATGATTAAACACGGAAAATTGATCGCTGACTATCCACCTGGAGATGCTATGCAAGACACTATTTTCAATACCGAAGTGACGGCTATCGACGGAGATGTCGTCTCATTACAAGCGTATGCCGGAAAAGTTCTGTTAATTGTTAATGTTGCCTCAAAATGTGGATTAACGCCGCAGTATGAGCAACTGGAGAATCTGCAGAAAACATGGCACGAGCAGGGATTTACCGTGTTGGGGTTCCCCTGCAATCAGTTTCTCGGTCAGGAACCCGGTAGTGAAGAGGAAATTAAAACCTGGTGCAGTACTACCTGGGGCGTTACTTTCCCCATGTTCAGTAAAATAGATGTCAACGGCGAAGCGCGCCATCCGCTGTATCAGAAGCTGATTGCCGCCGCGCCCACCGCCGTAGCTCCAGCCGACAGTGGGTTTTATGCGCGCATGGCGAGCAAAGGGCGCGCGCCGCTCTACCCGGACGATATTCTGTGGAATTTCGAGAAGTTTTTAGTCGGGCGCGATGGCCAGGTTTTACAGCGTTTTTCACCCGATATGACGCCTGAAGACCCCATCCTTGTGGAACATATCAACGCGGCGCTGGCAAAATAATGTCTCCTTTGATGCAGCTCCAGAATGTGGCGGAATCGACCCGGCTTGGCCCGCTTTCCGGTGAAATAAGGGCCGGGGAGATCCTACACCTTGTCGGACCCAACGGCGCAGGAAAAAGCACGCTGCTGGCGAGGATGGCGGGGTTAACGACCGGTGAAGGAACCATCGTGTTGGGTGATGTGCCGCTCGATGACTGGCCTGCGGCAAAACTGGCGCAACATCGCGCTTATCTTGCGCAACAACAAAACCCCCCGTTTGCCATGCCGGTTTGGCATTTTCTGACGCTGCATCAGCCTGATAAAACGCGTACCGATTTGCTGCAGGAGACGGCCGACGCGCTTGGGTTGGGTGATAAACTTGGACGTGGGTCGAATCAGCTTTCTGGCGGCGAATGGCAGCGGGTGCGTCTTGCGGCGGTAATACTGCAAATTTGTCCGCAGGCTAATCCGCACGGCCAACTGTTGCTGTTAGATGAACCGATGAACAGTCTGGATGTTGCGCAACAAAATGCGCTGGACCGCCTATTGGGCCGACTCTGTCAGCAGGGAATTGCAATTGTGATGAGCAGTCATGACCTGAACCATACGTTGCGTCATGCGCACAAAGCCTGGTTACTCAAGCGCGGGAAGCTGCTGGCCAGTGGTACGCGCGATGTGGTGCTGACGCCGACTAATCTCTCTCAGGCTTATGGCGTAAACTTCCGTCGTCTGGATATCGAAGGCCACAGAATGCTCATATCAACCACTTAAGTTAAATGGGCTCTTGAAAACCCCATTATTTCCACGCTAAATTGGCGCAAGAATAAAAAATAGAGGATTCGTCCTGCATGCGTTTTTGGCTTCTTTTTATCACAGCTTTGTTTTTGGCAGGGTGCAGTAGCCATCGCGCTCCCGCACCCAATGCCCGGTTATCGGACTCTATCGCCGTGATTGCCGGTCTTAACGACCAGTTACAGCACTGGCGTGGTACACCTTATCGTTATGGAGGAATGAGCCGGAGCGGCGTGGATTGTTCTGGCTTTGTACTGATGACGATGCGCGATAAATTCGACCTGCAATTACCACGCGATACGCGCACGCAGTCAAAGATTGGTACCGAAATTGATAAAGATGAATTGCTACCAGGCGATCTGGTTTTCTTTAAAACCGGATCGGGTGAAAGCGGGCTACACGTCGGTATTTACGATACCAATAATCAATTTATTCATGCCTCTACCAGTCGTGGCGTGATGCGCTCCTCGCTTGATAATGTCTACTGGCGTAAAAATTTCTGGCAGGCGCGACGTATTTAAATCTCCCGGGTGATGGGGCTGGTCATGTATGAAGCAGTTCCATCATCGCCATTTAAAGTCAACTTTCACTTCAGCTGCTGCACTGACAATAACCCTGTGCATTAAGAGAGTATTTTGCTAAAAATATGATTTATGCCGAGTTATTAAAAAGTACAAAGCTGGATATTAGCTTATAATCAGGATAAGCTAAAAAAAAGGATTCGATTTACTGGCTAAAAAGGGAAAAATGAAAGAGCCTCAATTTGCATCTGATGTGACGTATTTTTCCATCCTTTGCTACAGGATGCCGGATTACACCCATGCAGCGGGGCTGGCACAATGATAGTTTCACTGGATAATCTTTATCATTCTGAGTTCTCTTTTCTTCCTGCGCGAAGTGCAGGAGGCGATCTTAAATACGTAGACATCATCACCCATTTTGTTAGTCCTGACGGCGTAGTGCATATGCCATCAGGGTTGGTCATACCTCGGATGTCGGACGATGAGCAGCGTCGTTTATTTAGCGAAAAACTCGAATTAATCGAAACATGCCAACATTTTTTTATTCAACGCAACATTTCTGCGTGGCTTAATTTAACTCCGGCAGTCGCTAATACTTTATTATTAGATGCAGAATATGCTTCGCGTATTGAACGATTTTCATTTATTGAATTAACCATTAATGAAAGTTTTCCCGAGTTAAACAAGGGTAAAGAAAATCCAATACTGGCGGCATTAGCGGCGCGATTTCCATTAGTCTTGACCAACTTCGGCGCGCCAGGCATATCCACGCGTGCAATTTTTGATGGCCTGTTCAAACGTGTCGTATTGGATAAACACTTTATTCAACAACGTATTACGCAAAATTCGTTTGAGCCTTTTATGCGCGCCATTCAGGCACAAATATCCCCAGACTGCGAATCAATAATCATCAGCGGCATTGATACGCAGGAGATGCTCGAACGGGTATTGCCCCTGGGATTCAGCGCCATGCAGGGTGCGCTATGGCCAGCTGTCTTACCCGCGCAGATAACCTCATTGATGCAAGGATAACCCTTGCATTTGCCGGTGTTTAACCGTTCGTTAACAGTCTACACTAGAGGCAGGAGGCCCTATGACCCTGTCTTTTACCACCCGCTGGCGTGATGAATTGCCAGCAACCTATACGGCACTTTCGCCTACTCCCCTGAAAAATGCGCGCGTAATTTGGCATAACGATATGCTTGCTGAGCAATCAGGGATCCCGGCTACGTTGTTTAATAGTGAAAATAACGCAGGCGTTTGCGGCGGTGAAACGCTGCTTCCCGGCATGTCGCCGTTGGCGCAGGTCTATAGCGGACATCAGTTTGGTGTTTGGGCAGGGCAGTTGGGTGACGGACGCGGGATCCTGCTGGGCGAACAGCTGCTCGCCGATGGCTCGACGCTTGACTGGCATCTGAAAGGCGCGGGACTTACGCCATATTCGCGCATGGGAGACGGGCGTGCGGTACTGCGTTCGACGATCCGCGAAAGTCTGGCCAGCGAAGCCATGCATTATCTCGGGATCCCCACGACGCGAGCGCTGTCGGTGGTCACCAGCGACACGCCGGTCTACCGCGAAACGGTAGAAGCCGGGGCGATGCTGATTCGCGTAGCGCAAAGTCATATGCGCTTTGGTCACTTTGAACACTTCTACTATCGTCGTGAACCGGAAAAAGTACGTCAACTGGCCGATTTTGCGATTCGCTATTATTGGCCGCACTGGCAGGACGAGGCGGATAAATATCAACGGTGGTTTCAGGACGTGGTCACGCGCACCGCGACCTTAATTGCCGACTGGCAGACGGTAGGGTTTGCGCACGGGGTGATGAACACCGACAACATGTCGATTCTGGGGCTGACGATGGACTACGGTCCCTTCGGTTTTCTGGATGACTATGTGCCTGATTTTATCTGTAATCATTCGGATCACCAGGGGCGATACAGTTTCGATAATCAACCGGCTGCCGCGCTGTGGAATTTGCAGCGGCTGGCGCAAACCCTGTCGCCGTTTATTGCGGCCGACGCACTCAATGACGCGCTGGATAACTATCAACTGGCGCTGCTGACCCGTTATGGGCAGCGGATGCGACAAAAGTTGGGCTTCTTTAGCGAGCAAAAAAACGATAACGAATTGCTCAGCGAACTGTTTAGCCTGATGGCACGGGAAAGAAGCGATTTTACGCGAACGTTTCGTATGCTGAGTCAGACGGAGCAACATAGTGCGTCTTCGCCGTTGCGCGATGAGTTTATCGACCGCGCAGCATTTGATGACTGGTTTGCGCGCTATCGTTCACGTTTGCAACAGGATAACGTGGCGGACGAAGTAAGACAGGCGCAAATGAAAGCTGCCAACCCGGCAATGGTGTTACGCAACTGGCTGGCGCAGCGGGCAATTAGCCAGGCAGAGCAGGGGGATTACGCTGAACTGCATCGCTTACACATTGCGTTGCGCACGCCGTATGCCGACAGGGATGATGACTATGTCAGCCGTCCGCCAGACTGGGGTAAGCGGCTGGAAGTCAGTTGTTCAAGCTAACGGGCGAGAAAAACCTGCGGCGAGGCGTTAGCCGGGTGCAGGCCAATGTGAAGCTGGGCACCGTACCAGCGCATCAGCTCATTGGCCTGTAATACGGCTTCTGGCGTCCCCTGAGAGACAATATGTCCGTCATGGAGCAAGATAATTTTGTCGGCCCACAGCGCGGCAAGATTGAGATCGTGAAGGACTACGCATACGTGTAACTCCCCCGCAGCCGTTAGCGACGTTAACAAACGTAACAGCTGCTGCTGGTGGTAGAGATCTAACGCTGAAGTAGGTTCATCAAGGAATAGCCAGCCGCGCGGCGCGCCGTCGCACCACAACTGCGCCAGCGCACGGGCAAGCTGTACTCGTTGCTGCTCGCCGCCGGAAAGCGCGGCGTAGTGCCTGCCAGCTAGCGGTGTACATCCGGTCATCGCCATCACCTGAGCAATAAGCGCCGGTTCGGGTCGTTGGGTCCAGGGCGCTCGCCCCATGGCGATCACGGCTTCGACCTGCCAGTCAAAGCCTATCTGTGTTTGTTGCCGCATGACTGCGCGATGGCGAGACAGACTCTGTATACGCCAGTCATTCAGCGGTTTTCCGTTCAGTAAGCAGCGCCCGGCTGTCGGTGTCAGAAAGCCGGTCAGCAGGCGCAGCAGCGTGGACTTCCCCGCACCATTTGGGCCGATCAACGCCACCAGTTCACCCTTTGTCAGCGTCAGTGACACGTCGCGAATCACCGAACGATCCGCCACATGATAGTACAGATTTTCGGCGATGAAATGTTCAGCCATGCGGACCTCGCTGACGAAAAATAAGCCACAAAAACCACGGCGCACCGAGAATACTGGTCAACAGACCCACCGGCATCTCAGCGGGCGAAACCGCTGTTCGCGCGAGGGTGTCGGCGATCAACAGTAAACATGCCCCCGCCAATACAGAACCTGGGATCACCGCCCGATGATCGCTACCAAGCCACATGCGTATCAAATGAGGGATAACCAAACCGATAAAACCAATTACGCCGCAGACCGCGACGGCTACTAACAGTGCGCTGCATAGCAGTAAAATGCACTGCACCCGACGGACATCCACGCCAAGATAGTGCGCGTCTTCCTCTCCGAGCTGCAGCAGATTCAGCGTCGGGGCTAAACGCCAGATGAAAAGCACCGTGGGCAGCATCAGCGAAGTGACCGCCAACAGTGTTGACCACTGCGCTGTTCCCAGACTGCCCATCCCCCACAGCGACAACTGGCGCAGTTGCGCATCATTGCTGACCCACGACAACACGCCGACCGCAGCTCCGCACAATGCATTGATGGCAATACCCACCAGCAACAGGCGTGAAAGCGAACCGTCGCGCTGTTGACTGAGGATAAAAATCACTCCGGTGGTGGCGAGTGCGCCGAGAAATGCCGCCAGCATCGGGGCATACAGCATCAGCAGCGCCGGTAAGGTGACCGGTAATACTACCCACAATGCGACGGCGCAGGCGGCTCCGCTACTGATCCCCAACAGGCCCGGATCGGCAAGTGGATTGCGAAACAACCCCTGCATCACACAGCCCGCCAGCGCCAGTGAACCGCCAATCACCAGTGCCAGCAGCACGCGCGGTAGTCGAATAGTGAGCCAGATTTGACGCAGCGCGCCATCTCCCTCGCGCCAGAAAAGGCTTACCGGCAGACGCAATGCGCCAAAACCGGTGGCCACAATCGTCATCACGACCAGCGTAGCGGCCAGCATCCACAAAGAGCAGGTGATACGCCAGGGCATCAGGGCAATTGCTCCGCTTTGGCACGCAGTTGCTGGATGGCCTGCGGCGTACGCACGCTAAAACCCAGCAATGCCATATCGTCAATCTGCAACACCTGCTTATTACGACCAGCGGGCGTTTGCGCCAGTCCCGGCAGCGTCCACAGATTATCTTCACCCCCCATCGCGTTGACGCCGTCTTGGGAAATCACCACCAGATCGGGCTGACTGGCAATCACTCCTTCTTGAGACAAGGGTTGGTAACGGGTAAACCCTTGCATAGCGTTGCGCAAACCTGCGGCACGAATGGCTGCATCGGCTCCGGTTTGCTGTCCGGCCGCCATGGCGGTCATTCCGCCGTGATTGAGAATGAACAGCACGCGTTTGTTGAGTTCCGAGGAGGGCAGTTCAGCCAGCGCCTGGCGTAGGGTTTGGCGTAGCGCCTCGCCTTGAGCCTGACGATGGGTTGCCTGTGCAATCACCCGGACTTTCTCATCAATCACGCTAAGCGCATTACCTGCCGGCACCGTAACAACGTTGACCTGACTTTGCTTGAGCTGTTCAAGCACCAATGAGGGCTGCGCCTGCGCGCTGACCAAAACCAGCGTAGGGCGGGTGGCCAGGATCCCTTCGGCATTGAGCTGACGTAAATAGCCCACGTCCGGCAATGCCGTTGCCGCCGCCGGCCACTGGCTGGTGCTATCCCGCGCCACAAGGGATGACTGCGCGCCCAGCGCGAAGACAATCTCTGTCACGTCACCGCCGAGGGCGACCACTTTCTCTTCGGGCGCGGCCTGAGCCGTCAGCGGCAGAAACGCCATCAGGACCCACAGTATCTTCATGCGGCCAGCCCTTTCGGTGCTAACGCGTCGATTTGCGTACGCCATTGCTTCTGTTCTGGCTCGCCCTCCGTACGCTGCCCATACAGCTGGGCGATTTGCGTACCGTCTGCTGCAAACAGTTCCAGGCTGGTGACGTGACCGTCAGCGGTCGGCTTACGCGTGACCCACGTCTCGGCGACGGTCTCTTCCAGCAGATGCAGCGTAAAGGTCGGGTTGAAAATATTCAGCCAGCCTTTCATTGGCACCAATTTTTCTACCACGCCGGTAAAAATCTGCACGCAGCCGCGGTTGCCGACAAATACCATAATTTCGTTGCCATCCTGACGTGCAGTTTCCAGCAATTGGGCCACCGCACTGTTCGCCACTTTGCAGGCCAGATCGTCACCCACCAGGCGAAAGGCCTGCTGACGGGTTAGGTTGTGGCGTTTCAGCAGGCCAAAAAACTGGTGCACATCGGTCATGGCGCGCCACTCTGCATCTACCGCCGTAGCATCTGCGTTAACGCCAGAAACGGCGGTTTCGAGTGTTTGCAGCATCAGCGGTGGGTTTTCCGCAAAGATGAAACGGGTCAGCAGCGAGCCCCAGGCAGCAATATCGGTATGCTGCGTGGTGTAGACCTTTAGCAACGCGTCGCCCTGACTATCGAAAAACTGGATGCTCTGGCGCTCGCCGTGAGCTGTGTTCTCGCTGATGTGAAATGCGCTGGCCCATTGATTCAAGAACAGGCGCAGATCGAGGGCGCGCGGATTCAGAATGAGCCCAGCATGGCCGTTCAGGTGTTGATTCGTAAACGCGCCAATAACTTCATGCACCGCGTATTCATTGCGACAAATGCATTTGGTTTCGCCCACGGCCTCCAGTGCACTGAGGATCTCGCGCACCTCGCCGCGCAGGCGCCAGGCGTCATGACCAACGCGCGCAAAGGTCAGTTCAGCTTCGCTGATATGCAGCAGACCTGCGATGTCACGGGCGTATTTGCCAGGATGTTCATTTTTCAGTTCCAGCCAGCGGGTGTAGTAATTCATTGCCTCTTCCTTTCCGATTGCTGCCCCGGTGTCCGGGGCAAAGTGATTACCACTGATAACTCACGAAAATTTTGCCGTTGCGTCCATCTTGTGGAATGCCCTGCGGCGACCAGTACGCTTTGTCAAAGGCGTTACCCAGCACCAGCGTGGTGGTCATGCCTTTCAGCGCCTGCTGCCCTTGGTAGCTGACATAGAAGTCGTTGACCGCATAGCCGGGCTGTTTAGTGTAGCTGTTGCTGATATGGGTTGAACGGTCGGCAAAGGTACCGAGCCAGCCAACTGAGAAACCGCTGTGCGCGACAGGCACGTTTAGCTTGCTGGTGACGGTGTCCGGGTTAATGCTGGAAATATATTCACCGGTGTCGGTGTCTTTGCCGCGCGTGCGGTTATAGGCCAGATCCAGGCTGAACAGATCGGTGGAATAAGTTGTCATCACGTCCCAGCCCCAGATTTTGGCGTTAGCAACGTTGTAGGACATCGTCGTTGCGGCGGCGAAATCGACGCGGGTGGAGATATAGTCTTTCGCTTTCGTGTCAAAATAGCTGGCTTTAAATTCAAGGGCATCGTTCGCCAGCAGCAAATCGTCAAAGCGCAGACCAAAACCATACTCCTGCGTTTCGTTGGTTTCCGGGCGCAGATTCGGATTAGGTACCCAGTAGTTGGTGTAGAAGCGACCGATGGAGAAGTGTTTTGCATCGTTGTACATTTCGCCCATGGTTGGCGCACGGAAGGCCTGGGCGTAAGATCCAAACAGCATCAGCCAGTCGGTTGGGGTTACGGTCATTCCTGCGCGGGACGACCATTTATCGGCATCGACATCTGCGTAACCGTCGCTGCTACCGCGATAAGAGTCATAACGCGTGCCGCCCAGCAAGGTCACCGGCAGGTCACGCAGGGTGATTTCGTCCTGTAGCCAGCCGGAGCTGAAATCAATTTTCGCCTGTGGGAAACCGGTAGTGGCTCCCGCTGGTTTTTGCTCCTGACGATAGTACTCGCCGCCATATGTCAGCAGATGCGCGGCAAAGGTGTCGCTAAACAGGCGCGTACGGTTGTCAATCTTCCCACCTGTGGTGGTTTGCTTACGAAACTCGCCGGTGGCATCCGGGTTTTGTGCGTTAATGCGCGCTTCAGACCAGTAAATGCGCGCATCGGCATTCAGCCAGTTATTATCCGCCGGGGCTACCGAGTAGGTCAGTTGGGCATCGCGCTGGATCGTCGAACGGTCGGTCATTGGATTGCTGCTGTCAGCGTCACTGGCCTGCGGGTTTTTAGGTTCCCGTGCATCGTTGTTGTAATAGCGCAGTGAGCCGGCCAACGTCTGGGCGTTGTCAATTTTCCAGCTGCCTTTCGCCAGCATATTATTAATCGCTTCGTCGTTCGGCGCTGTGGTGCCGTTACTCTGACGGAGGTCACCCCGGTCACGGCTGGACCAGGACAGCAGTCCGTCCAGCGTATCGGTGCGGCCATACGTGCTGGCACCCATCCCGAGGCTGTGATCCCCCGTGGCAGCGGTACCGAACACGCGATACCCGCTGTTTTTTCCCGCACCCAGTAGATCGCTGGCATTCGCCGTCTCATAGGCAATGACGCCGCCCAGCGCGCCGCTGCCGTACAGCAGCGCGGACGGGCCGCGCACCACTTCAATACGCTTGATGAGGGCAGGATCGAGGAAGGTGCTGTTGAGGTGTCCGGTGTCAGTGCCTTGACGGACGCCGTCAACCAGTACCAGCACGCCGCGTCGGTCGTAGCCGCGCAGATTGACGTCCTGGCCGTTGGTGCGACCGGTGCCGTCAAGAGTCAGGCCGGGGACCCTGCGCAGCAGGTCTGCAGCGGAGCTGGCGGTTTGATTTTCCGGAGCCGTCGCGTCGATGACGCTGACCATCATCGGTGCTTCAAAGGCGCTGCGAGCATTGCCGGTCGCGGTAACGGTCATGTCTTCAACCGCCGCGTAGGCGGCGCCAGGAAGACTGCAGACGATCGCCAGCGCCAGCAGCGATGGGCGCATCCTCGCGGTGTGCAGGTAAGGCATAGCAACTCTCCATTAGAAACTCGAAAAGCGCTGGCTGCCTGGGGATAACCTGGGTGGCTGGCGAAATGTGTGGGGTTATTTCGTTAAAATTAGTTTTCCGGCATGTGTCTGGCGCAGCAGGTAATGCTGCCCGTCATGCTCAATGATCACACGTCCCTCATTGCCCAGCAGGCTTTTGCTGTCAATTCGACGCTCAGCGACGGGGGTAGGGGGTGGTGTCTTCTTTTTTGCAGGCGTTGCCGTTGTGTTATCCATACGTGACATAGTGTTTAAAAATAACAATCAATGTAACAATGATAATCATTATCATCAAAGTAAAAATTTGCGGCAAGCCTTTTTGTGAAAAAATTGTGACGAGAGCGATTTTTGAGCAAAAAAGAGGAAAAAACAGGAGGAAAACAAGGGATTGTCACCGGGTAACATATGCTACCCGGCGAAAAAGTTAGAAGCGGCTATCCACCGCAGCCGCGAGTTTTTCGACCAGCAGTTCGGTATCTTCCCAATTCAGGCAGGGGTCGGTTATGGACTGACCGTAGACCAGCGGCTGACCGCTGACGATTTTTTGTGTCCCTTCGCGCAGGAAACTTTCTGCCATAATCCCGGCAATGGCCGTTGAGCCATTGCGAATTTGCTGACAGACGTCATCACACACTTCCAGCTGGCGGCGATGCTGCTTCTGGCAATTGCCGTGGCTGAAATCGACGACCAGATGCTCCGGCAGCGAAAATTCATGCAGCGTATCGCAGGCGGCGGCAATATCTTCTGCAAAGTAATTCGGCTTTTTACCACCGCGCATGATGATATGCCCGTACGGGTTGCCGCTGGTCTGATAGATGGTCATCTGACCGGTTTTATCCGGTGAGAGGAACATATGGCTGGCGCGGGAAGCGCGAATCGCATCGACGGCGATACGCGTATTACCATCCGTCCCGTTTTTAAACCCAACCGGGCAGGACAGCGCAGAGGCCATTTCACGGTGGATCTGGCTTTCGGTAGTACGTGCGCCGATAGCGCCCCAGCTGATCAGATCGGCAATAAACTGGCCGGTGACCATATCGAGGAATTCGGTGGCCGTAGGGACCACCAGCTCGTTGACCTGTAGCAGGAGTTTACGCGCCAGCTCAATGCCGTGGTTAACGCGGTAGCTGCCGTTCAGGTCCGGGTCGGAAATTAAGCCTTTCCAGCCGACGACGGTGCGCGGTTTTTCAAAATAGGTCCGCATCACGATTTCCAGGCGTGCCTGGTGTTGGGTGCGCAGCGTCTGCAAGCGCGTGGCGTACTCCAGGGCCGCATCGAGGTCGTGAATCGAGCAGGGACCCACGATCACCAGCAAACGAGGATCTTCGCCATTCAGTATTTTTTCTATCCGGCGTCGGGAATCCGTCACGTGATGAGCGACAGAGGACGACACAGGATGCCGTTGCGCCAGCTCAGCGGGAGTGACCAGATTGTCAATACGCGCAGTACGGAGTTCATCAGTTCGGTTCATTACGTGTCTCAGAAATTTGTTGCTTCAACGGCAGGACTACCGGGAAGTGATGCGCATCACGATAAACCAATCCCTGCTGATTTCAAGTGCGAGGCGTGTCACACCTCGCAAGCCAAAGTTTATGCTAACAAAAAATGAACCATTACACTAGTATTCTAGTACATGCGGCGATTTAGTCCCATAATATCGAGGATCTTGGTGGCAATTTCTTCTACCGAATAGTTGGTACTGTTGAGCCATGGGATCTTGTTTTTACGGTATAACGCTTCAACTTCGGCTACTTCCATGCGGCACTGACGCAGCGAGGCATAACGACTGTTTTCTCTACGCTCCTCGCGGATCGCCGTCAGACGTTCCGGATCAATGGTCAGACCAAAAAGTTTGTGTTGCAGCGGTTTTAGCGACGCGGGCAGTACCAGGTTATCCATATCATCGGCAATAAAGGGGTAGTTCGCCGCCCGAATGCCAAACTGCATCGCCAGATACAGGCTGGTTGGCGTTTTACCGCAACGGGAGACGCCGAGCAAAATAACCTGCGCCTGATCGAGGTTGCGCAACGAAATACCGTCATCGTGGGCGAGGGCGTAATCAATGGCGGCAATGCGTGCGTCGTACTTATTGAGGTTGCCGGGATTCAGTCCGTGCGTGCGATGAGCGATTGGAGTCGGGTCGAGTTTCATCTCATGTTGCAGCGGTGCGACCAGCGCCTGGACGATATCCTGACAGAAGCCCTCGCTTTGCAAAATGATTGCACGAATCTCCGGCAATACAATGGAGTAGAACACTAACGGGCGTACGCCCGTTTGCTGGTAAATGGCGTCAATCTGGTCTTTCACCGCGCGGGCGCGGCTCTCATTTTCAACAAACGGCAGCGTAATACTGCTGATCGTAACCGGAAATTGCGACATCACTGCGTGGCCCAATACCTCTGCGGTGATGGCCGTGCCATCAGAAATATAAAATACGTGACGATCAACAGCATTATCCATTTTGCTCATCCTGGGGGCAGATATAATTCTCTGAAAGCATAAATTAAAATGCGTCAGAAGCGAATATTGTTGTCGCCATTTTATAAAATGAAACGGTATTTTTATATTTACTGAAAAGTACATTTCATTTTTCGGAACGAATGTTTAGACCGACTGTTTTTGTGGTGATCCCGTGCCGCTCGCGGGTTTGCGCAAATGCGGAAACAATCTGAAAAAATAAAAAATAAAGTTGCTTGAACGATTCACCGTTTTTTTCGCCGCGGTAAATATGCAAAGATAATTACGCAAAATTGAGTTTCCTAACCTCGTTCATATATAAGGATTGTTCGATGTCCAACAATGGCTCGTCACCGCTGGTGCTTTGGTATAACCAACTCGGCATGAATGATGTAGACAGAGTTGGAGGCAAAAATGCCTCCCTGGGTGAAATGATTACTAACCTTTCAGGTATGGGTGTTTCCGTACCGAATGGTTTTGCAACGACCGCCGATGCGTTTAACCTGTTTCTGGAGCAAAGCGGTGTAAACCAGCGCATTTATGAACTGCTGGATAAAACGGATATCGACGATGTCACCGAGCTTGCCAAATCCGGGGCGCAGATCCGCCAGTGGATTATCGACACTCCTTTCCAGCCTGAGCTGGAAAATGCCGTCCGTGATGCCTACGCGCAGCTTTCCGCGGACGATGCCCATGCCTCTTTTGCCGTGCGCTCCTCCGCCACCGCAGAAGATATGCCTGATGCTTCATTTGCCGGTCAGCAGGAAACGTTCCTCAACGTCCAGGGCTTTGATGCCGTGCTGGTGGCCATCAAGCACGTCTTTGCTTCGCTGTTTAACGACCGTGCAATTTCTTACCGTGTGCACCAGGGTTATGACCACCGCGGCGTAGCGCTTTCTGCTGGCGTTCAGCGGATGGTGCGATCCGACCTGGCCTCTTCGGGCGTCATGTTCTCTATTGACACAGAATCTGGCTTCGATCAGGTGGTGTTTATCACCTCTGCATGGGGCCTGGGCGAAATGGTGGTGCAGGGCGCCGTTAACCCGGATGAATTCTATGTGCACAAACCGACCCTGGCGGCTAACCGTCCGGCTATCGTGCGTCGCACTATGGGTTCGAAAAAAATCCGCATGATCTACGCGCCGACCCAGGAACACGGCAAACAGGTGACGATCGAAGATGTGCCGCAGGAACAGCGCGATATTTTCTCACTGACGAACGAGGAAGTGCAGGAACTGGCGAAGCAGGCGGTGCAAATCGAGAAGCACTACGGTCGTCCGATGGACATTGAATGGGCGAAAGACGGTCACACCGGCAAGCTGTTTATTGTGCAGGCGCGTCCGGAAACCGTTCGTTCTCGCGGCCAGGTGATGGAGCGTTATACGCTGCATGCGCAGGGCAAAATCATTGCTGAAGGCCGTGCTATCGGCCACCGCATCGGTGCGGGTCCGGTAAAAGTCATTCATGACATCAGCGAAATGAACCGCATTGAACCTGGTGACGTGCTGGTTACTGACATGACCGACCCGGACTGGGAACCGATCATGAAAAAAGCGGCGGCGATTGTCACCAACCGTGGTGGTCGTACCTGTCACGCGGCAATCATCGCCCGTGAACTGGGGATCCCGGCGGTAGTAGGCTGTGGTGATGCAACCGATCGCATCACCGAAGGCGAGAACGTGACCGTCTCCTGTGCCGAAGGTGACACCGGCTACGTGTATGCCGATATGCTCGACTTTAGCGTTAAGAGTTCCAGCGTCGAAACGATGCCGGACCTGCCGTTGAAGGTGATGATGAACGTCGGTAACCCGGACCGCGCATTCGACTTCGCTTGCCTGCCAAACGAAGGTGTCGGGCTGGCGCGTCTGGAATTTATCATCAACCGCATGATTGGCGTGCATCCTCGCGCGCTGCTGGAATTTGATGACCAGACGCCGGAACTGCAAAACGAAATCCGCGGAATGATGAAAGGTTTTGATTCGCCGCGTGAATTCTACGTCGGTCGTCTGACCGAAGGGATCGCGACGCTGGGTGCGGCGTTCTATCCAAAACGCGTCATTGTGCGGATGTCAGACTTTAAGTCCAACGAGTATGCCAACCTTGTCGGCGGCGAGCGTTACGAGCCGCATGAAGAAAACCCGATGCTGGGCTTCCGCGGGGCAGGCCGTTACGTGGCAGACAGCTTCCGCGACTGCTTCGCACTCGAATGTGACGCGGTGAAACGTGTGCGCAATGAGATGGGACTGACTAACGTTGAAGTGATGGTGCCGTTTGTGCGTACCGTGGCGCAGGCCAAGGCAGTGGTGGAAGAGCTGGCTCGTCAGGGTCTGAAGCGCGGTGAAAACGGGCTGAAGATCATCATGATGTGTGAGATCCCATCCAACGCCTTGTTGGCTGAGCAGTTCCTTGAGTACTTCGACGGTTTCTCTATCGGCTCGAACGACATGACGCAGCTGGCGCTGGGTCTGGACCGTGATTCCGGCGTGGTGTCTGAACTGTTTGATGAGCGTAACGACGCGGTGAAAGCGCTGCTGTCGATGGCGATTCGCGCGGCCAAGAAACAGGGTAAATACGTGGGTATTTGCGGTCAGGGCCCCTCTGACCACGAAGACTTCGCTGCCTGGCTGATGGAAGAGGGGATCGACAGTCTGTCGCTGAACCCGGACACCGTCGTACAGACCTGGCTGAGCCTTGCGGAACTGAACAAGTAATACCCTGCCGGAAGGCGGCTTAAATGCCCTATCGGCCTACGGTCAGCATTATTCGTAGGCCGGATAAGGCGCGAGAGCGTCGCCATCCGGCATTCATACCTTGCTCAGGCGCTGAATAATATCCTGACGAAGTTGATACTTCTGAATTTTACCGGCGGCGGTGTGCGGTAATTTATCGACAATCACCAGATGTTCTGGATATTTGTATTTTGCTACCCGCTTGCGGCTAAAGAAGGCCACCACCGATTCCAGCGACAGCGAGTGATGTGGCGGTTTAAGCACCACGTAAGCGCACGACCTTTCCCCTAAACGCTCGTCCGGCATCGCCACCACGCAGGCATCGTGAATACGCGGATGCTGCAATAAAATGTCCTCGACCTCACGGCTGCTGATATTTTCGCCACCGCGCACGATAATATCTTTCTTACGTCCGGTAATCTTAATGTAGCCCGCCTCGTCCATGCGGCATAAGTCACCGCTGTAGTACCAGCCGTCTTGATCCAGTGCTCTGGCAGTCATTTCGGGTTCATCAAGGTAGCCCATAAACACGTTCGGCCCGCGCGAGGCTTCTTCGCCCTCCACGCCAGGTGGCAGCGTATTACGTGCCTCGTCAACCACTTTAATTTCAACGCCCGCAGCGGCGTAGCCGTCGGTATTCATCATGTGGGAAAGCGAATCATCGAGATTCACCACTGCATGCGGTGAGCTTTCGGTCGAGCCGTAAACACTTAACAACTTAATGCCGCGCTGCTGACACTCGCGGGCAATTTTCTGCGGAATGGTGGTGCCCCCGCATAAGAAAAAGCGTAACGATGAGAGGTCGTAAGGCCGTTTTTCCACGCAGCACAGCATGTCATAGACGAAGGGCGTGGCGCCGAGGACGCAGGTACAGCGCTGTTGCTCCAGTAGTTCAAGACAGGCTGTTGGGGTAAAAATATCCAGCAGCACGCTACGTGCGCCGATTAAAAATGGGGCCGTGACACCGTGCAGAAAACCGGTGGCGTGCCCCAGCGGTGCAGGCATTAAAAAACATCCTGCCAGTTGAGGTTAAGGCGGGCGCAGTAGGCGCGTTCGCTGGCGAGAATATTGTTATGAGTCAGCATTACTCCTTTTGGCATACCCTCTGTGCCGGAAGTGAACAGCACGGCGGCTAACGCGTCGGCGTGCACGCTAACGGTGTGGGTTAACGGGGGGGAGGTCAGAAGCTGGCTTAGCGCCAGCGAAGCAGTTGCTGGGGCCAGTTTATCCACGGCAATAATTTGTTGCAGGTGCGGCAACTGATTCTGTAAGGGCAGGATCAGATCCACCGGGCGAGTCTGTTTAAACAGGGTTGGCGCAAAGAAGAGCTTCGCCTTGCATTTGTTTAGCACCCATACCAGCTCTGCTTCGCGCCAGGCAGGCAGTAGCGGTACGGAAACGGCACCAGTTTTCAGGCAAGCCAGATAAATCACGGTAAATTCACACCAGCCCGGCAACTGGAAGGCCACACGATCGCCGGGTTGAATGCCGCTGGCTAAAAACCAGGTGGCCAGGCTGCTGGCGGCGCGGTCGAGTGCGGCGTAGGTGTAGGCATCGCCGTGATTATCGACCACGGCAATTTTATCCGGTACGGCCCGGGCGGTCTGGCTCCAGTAATCGCCCAGTGAGGCATCACCCCACAGTCCTTGCTGTCGCCAGGCATGACGACGCTCGGCGTTAAACGTTAATCTGACACTCATTGCTTTGTCCCTGGATGATTGCGGCATACGTCTTGCCGGACGGCGACTGGGCCTTATCCGGCCTGCAACTGGCAATATCCGTTATCCATAACGAAAATCGATGCCAAAAGTGCCGAGCGGGTACGTCCATTGTTCAAGTATTGTTTCGCCGCACAGCACCCGACAGGTTCCGCACTCCAGACATCCGGCGGAATCAAAATGGATATTTCCGGCCTCGTCCTGCTTGTACAGCCCGGCGGGGCAGGCATAGAGCAGTTTGCGAAACTCGTTCAGATCCGGGTGGGTGGCCAGAATAATGTGTGGATGTCCTTCATCAACGTTGAATTTATTGACGCCCAGCTTGACGTCAACGTTCACGGTGTTGTTCTGGTTCATAACGCGGTCGCTCCCTTAATGCCGTCTTTCAGTAAGTTCATTAACCCAATGCGTTTTACATGGGGCATGATCCTTTTGCGCATTGGGGGCGTCGGACGTCCGTCAACGGTGAATATTTCGCTCATAATATCCGCCACCATGCGCGGGTACTGGGTGAACAGACGTGGGTTTTCCATCAGTGCCGGGATCTTGCGAAAATGCTGTAACTCATGCATGACGCAACCCTGCTCGAGGGAGCGCTTGTATTCCATCAAGCTGTTGGCGGAGAAATCCTGGCGTCCTTTCGCTGCGATAGCCGTTTTCGCCGCCGCCTCTGCGGAGGCAATGGCCAAATCCATGCCGCGGATCGTATACCCCAGATTCAGGCAGAAGCCGGCGGCATCGCCGACGATCATCACACCGTCATCGACCAATTTAGGCACCATAGCCAGGCCGCCTTCTGGCACCATATGCGCCGAATATTCCAGCAGTTCACCCCCGGCAATCAGCGGACGAATGGTTGGATGCTGCTTAAAGTCTTCCAGCATTTGTGGAACGCTCTTCGTTGCGTGGGCGATATCGCCCAGCCCACAAACCAGGCCCAGAGAAATTGAATCCTGATTGGTGTACAGAAAACCACCGCCCATCAAGCCGTTTGACGGGGAACCGGCAAACAGCCAGGCTGCGCCGTCGTTGCCCGAAAGATTGAAACGGTCTGCAATGACCGCGGGCGGCAAGCCAATCAACTCTTTAACGCCGACGGCGTAGTGGTGTGCTGAAGCGGGCGGGACCATGCCGAGCGAGCGACCGAGTAGGGAGTTGACGCCGTCAGCGAGGATGACGATGTTAGCCTCCAGAACATCGTCACCGGCCTGAACGCCCGTAACCTTATTGCCTTCGCGGAGTAATGCATCGACGCGTACGCCTGGAATAAACTGCGCGCCGGCCTGTTCGGCTTTATCCATTAGCCACGGGTCAAAACGGCTGCGTAAAACCGTGTACGAATCCTGCGTTGCGGCCGTGTTTTTTTCACCATGAAAATCGAGCGTGACGGCGCTTTCTTCGGTTAGAAAAGAGATTTTTTCGCGCGTCACTTTGCGTTCGACAGGCGCTTCCTCGGCAAATCCTGGCATGATGCTTTCAAGGCTGTGTGCATAGAGACGCCCGCCGGTCATGTTCTTACTGCCCGCACGGTTTCCGCGCTCGATGACCAGTACGTCCAGTCCGGCTTTTGCCATTACGTAGCCAGCGACCGCTCCCGCCACGCCAGCACCAACCACAATGGCATCAAATTTTTCATCTGACATGCTTATGCTCCCTTCCCGCCGCGAGCGCAGCGGGAGATGTGGATTAAATGAGGGGGGGGTTAGCGGCTTAACTGTTCGATCAGGGCCGGCACAACTTTGTAGATATCGCCCACCAGGCCGTAATCGGCATAATTAAAGATCGGCGCTTTTTTATCTTTGTTGATGGCGACGATGACTTTTGCACCATTACCGCCGACCATATGCTGGATTTGTCCGGAGATGCCCAGCGTCAGGTACAGGTCAGATTTCAGCAACACGCCGGAAACGCCAATGTAGCGTTCGCGCTCCATCCAGTTTTCGCCTTCAGCAATCGGACGGGAACAACCGACCTCTGCGCCCAGCACGGCCGCCAGTTTATGTACCATCTCCAGATCGGCTTGTGCCACCAGACCGCGGCCGACGCCCACCACGCGTTTGGCTTTGCTGAGATCCACGCTGCTCAGGGGTTTGGCGCGACGCTCCTGACACATAATTTCATGGCGAGGGGGGATGTACGGCGCAGCGGTAACAGGGCAGGTGTGTGCCGGGTTGGCCTCGCTCGACTCCAGTACGCCGGATGCAAGCGTGATTATGGCCAGCGCGCTATTGAGTTTTTCTTTACCGAATGCCAGACCGCCATACATGCGGTGTTCAACGAACAGTGCGCCAGCATCAAGACTTACCGAGGTGGCGTCATTCACCATCGCCGCATTGAGTTGAATGCTCAGACGCGCGCCAAGGGATTTCGCGCGCTTGGTGGCGGGCATCAGCAGTAAACCGTTGTGATCTTGCAGCAGCGAAGTGAAGGTTTCGGCATAGTTTTCAATGCGCTGTAAGCCGGAAGATTGCTCAAGCACGATAACGCTATCGGCCCCCAGCGGCAGAACCTGATTTGCCTGCTCGCTACCTTGCACAATGATATGGACCTGTTCACCCCATTGACGCGCGCCGGTCATTAATTCTGCGTAGCGTTCAGCGTTATCGCTAAATACCCAGACGTTGGCTAATTTACTCATAATGTTTTCTCTCCGTTGGGCTTAATTCAGGGCTTTTTTCAGGTGGTCGGCCAGTTCAGCAATGGCGTCCGCTGAATCATTTTCCAGAATGATGCGTTTACGCTCGGTTTGTGGCGGAACCGTTATTGCCACCAGTTCCGCTAACGGCGGCACAGGCGTCCAGCCAATGTCGCTGGCCTGCCAGGGGGTGACGGCTTTTTTCCCGGCGCCAAGAATGGCTTTCATTGACGGAATGCGCGGCGTGTTGATATCTGACGTGACGCAAAGCACGGCGGGGAGCGGGAGTTCAAGCACTTCGATCTCGTTCTCAAGCGTGCGCTCGACCAGAATCCGCTCACCGTGACGTTCAATCTTGCTCACCGCGTTGACGACGGGCAACTGCAGGAGTTCGCCTACCAGCAAGCCCACCTGCTGTGCATAGATATCGCCCGACCCTTCGCCGAATAACATCAGGTCACATTCGATTTTTGTTGCGGCGCAGGCCAGCGCCTGGGCGGTATCTCTGGGCAGTGCATGTTCCAGTTGCGCATCCTGGACCATAAACAGGCTGTCCGGCCCGCGGGACAAGACGTCTTTACGCACTTTGGAGTTTTGCAACAGCGAGCCGCCAACCGTTAAGGCGACGATCTCGTCACCTTCTGCAGCCAGTTGCGCTGCGGCTTCGATGGCGTTTAAGTCAAATTGGCTGATTTTGGCTTCGGCTCGGTCGAAATTAAGCGAACGCTCAGGGGTGACGACAATGTCCTGTTCTTCAGGGACCAACTTAAAGCAGGTGACTATTTTCATGGCATCTCCGGTGAATCATGTTCAGATGATGACGGGGAGCGTCATTATCGGCAGTAGGGAAAGTTGACTGAAATTAGTGTGCGGCAGGTGAGGGGCATTTTCGACGGGACAATCTGTTTTCGTTTCCAACAATCTTGCAAAAAAAAGTGTCGACCGGACGCTTTACTGATAAGCGCTGATTAAATGTCATGGGGGGCGGCAATAAACAGAAAAAACGCGCAGGATGTGAAAATTGCGAAATGCATCATGTTTTTAATTAACATATGATTATTTATGTTTCTGTTATGTGAATAGTTGACGGCTAAATAATAACATTTGCGATTTTTATTAATTTTAAAACGTGAATAAACTGTGCGGATAATGCCTGTTGACTATGCGTACCATCTTGCAGGAGGCCCCAATAATTTTGTTTCTTCAGGGTGAAATAACGTTGTATAACATGCTCAGTCCCTTTATTTCATCGCTATTATTCATCCAAAATTATCCGGTCTTAAGGTGGAGGTTGTCATGTATCAACGATGTTTTGATAATGCCATGGAAACCCTTTTTGAGCAGGGGAAAACCCCTGTGTTTTCACGCTTCGTCATCAGCGACGATCCGAACTGGGAGTCAGGCCACCATGTCCATGACAATGAAACCGAGCTCATTTATGTCAAAAAAGGTGTCGCCAGGTTCATTATCGACTCGTCACTGTATGTTGCCCACGCCGGCGATATTGTGGTGATAGAGCAAGGCAGGCTGCATGCGGTCGCGTCTGACAGCAGCGCACCGGCTACCACCTACACTTGCGCACTGGCAGGATTCCGCTTTAACGGCTGGCAGGATAACCAACTGCTGCAGGCGCATTCGTGCCCGGTTATCAGCGTCGGACAGGGAAAGGAGGTGATTAAAAGTATTTTTAATGAACTGAGTATTATGCTGCCACGAAGCAAAAATAACCCGACCTCGACGGCTTACGCAGCTTTCGCCTATGCGTTAACCGTGCTGTATTATGAAAATTTCAAAAATGCGTACCGTTCGGAGCAGGGATATATTAAAAAAGATATCTTAATTAAAGATGTGCTGGTGTATTTAAATAACAACTTTCGGGAAAAAATCACACTTGAACAGTTGTCAAAAAAATTTCGCGCCAGCGTTAGTTACATTTGTCATGAATTTACTAAAGAGTATCGGATCTCACCGATTAATTATGTTATTCAGCGGCGAATGACGGAGGCTAAATTTTCTCTGACCAATACCGAATCATCACTGGCAGAAATTTCGTGGCGAGTGGGATATGAAAATGTCGATCACTTTGCCAAACTCTTTCAGCGCCACGTAGGCTGCTCGCCCAGCGAGTATCGCAAGCAATTTAAAAACAATTTGCTTGAGCAGGAATGCCTGATGCCGGAGATCTAATTAGCGGTTTTCTGCGTGCCCGGTAAGTTTGACGCCTACCGGGCCATTAACGCTTACTTGTTCTGGTAATCTTTCAGGATCTGACGGCCCGCAACGTAAATCATGATTTCATCCGTGCCGCCGCCAATGCGCTCACAGCGTACGTCGCGCCAGAAGCGGGACACGCGAGCCTCATCGGTATACCCCAGTCCTCCCATAATTTGAATCGCGTCGTCAATCACTTCCATCGCCGTACGGGCGCAGTACAGTTTTGCCAGCGCAGCGCTGGTCCTCAGTGATTGCTTCTGATCGGCCTGCCAGGCGACCTTCAACACCATATTGCGCATGTTTTCGATTTTAACCGCCATTAACGCCAGTTTTTCCTGGATCATCTGGTTGTGGCCGATCGGCTTGCCGAAGGCAATTCGTTGATTAGCATAACGCGCGGCATCTTCGAAGGCACACTCGGCAAAGCCGGTACTGCGTGCGGCGTTGATCAGCCGCTCCATTTCGAAGTTGTACATTACGTTGAGGAAGCCCATGCCTTCTTCACCAACCCTATCGCTTTCGTCAACTTCAACGTCGTCGAGGTAGACTTCGCAGGTGCTTAACATGTGCCAGCCGATCTTGTGCAACGGGTTCACCTTAATACCCGGTTTACTGGAATCGACCCACCACAGCGTAAAGGCTTTCTTCGGATCTTTTGGCTCCGGGTCGCGGGCCAGTACCAGCATGTACGGGTACTCTTTAGCACCGGTAATGAACGTTTTTTGCCCGTTGAGATACACTTTGCCGTTTTTTCGCGTGTAGCTGGTGGTGGCACTGTTGTTGTCAGATCCGGCACCCGGTTCGGTTAACGCCAGAGCATATGCGGGATCACCGGTTTCCATGGTGCTTTCCGCCGTTTTGCGTAACTGCTCGGCGGAACCAAAACGGAGCATGCTGTGAATACACTGCCCGTTAGTGATTAAAAATGCCGGAGCGCCGCATTTTGACACTTCCATCAGCGCCAGCATCTGGGTGACATAATCTGCCGGTATGCCGCCGAACTCTTCCGGCACGCCCAGCATCGAAATACCGTTATCCGCAAGGGCGCGCATAAACTCTTTTGGGTAGGTGGCGGTCTGATCGCAGGTGCGGAAATATTCTTCCGGAAAATGGCTGGTGATCAGTTCGCGAATGCTGGCAAGCAGCAGCTCTTGTTCTTCAGTTAACGAAAAGTCCATTAGGGTACTCCTTTTAATTGGCTGCGTCGGGCAAGACAAAACCCATGGGGGTATTGATAAATAATCTTTCGTCCATCAGTTTTAACTCAGGGGAAATAACCGGGGCGAAATCCATTTTGTCCAGAATATCGTTTTGCAAAGAAACGCCGGGGGCAATTTCTACCAAATGGAGACCATCCTCTTTTAAGGTAAAGACGGCACGTTCGGTGATGTAACGCACCTCTAATCCGCGTTCGAGAGCAATTTTTCCACTGAAGGTTATTTCAGGTAATTCACTGACGAATTTTTTCACCCGACCTTCTTGGACAATATTCAGCTTGCCGTCGGCGACGTCTGTTTTCAGACTTCCGGCAGTGAGTGTGCCGCAGAAAATAATTTTCTTGGAAGTGGCGCTAATATCAATAAATCCACCGGTGCCCATAATCTTGCCATTGAATTTATGTACGCCGACGTTGCCGTGGCTGTCCACTTCAGCAAAACTCAAATAGCACACATCCAGACCGCCGCCGTGGTAGAAATCGAACTGGGTGGTCATATCCATAATGGCACGGGTGTTAACGTTGGCACCGAAGGCAATGCCTTGCGAGGTTATCCCTCCCACTGGGCCGGTTTCGACCGTCAGAATAAAGTCGTCGGCGCAGCCTTCTTCACGAGCAACCAGACCAATACCGTCAGCGATACCGACCCCAACGTTACCCACCGCGCCTTTGCGCATTTCGAACAGGGCGCGCCTGGCCACCAGTTTGCGCTGGTTGAGCGGCAGGGCGATTTGCTGGCTGTCATCAAGGACAAAGTCGCCGGAAATAAAACGGTTAACCGGCGCCCCGCCGTACAGTTGGGTCTGATCAGGGTCAACCACCACGATGTCCACCAGATAGCCCGGGATCCGCACCGCTTTGGGGTGTAAGGTGGCTTTCTTGACCATTTTTTGTACCTGCATCATGACGATGCCGCCGTGGTTATGCACGGCCTGGGCAATCACCAGCGCATCGAGGTACATCACCTCATCCTCAAAAGTGGCGTAGCCTTCGCTGTCACAGGTGGTAGCGCGAATGAAGGCGATGGTGGGCGCGATGGCCTTGTAGTAGAGGTACTCCTTGTTGTCTATCTCCACCAGTTTGATCAGATCGTCGGTGGTTACGTCATTGAGCTTGCCGCCCTGCTGGCGGGGGTCAACAAACGTGCCGATCCCAATATCACTCAGAATACCCGGCTGGTGGGCTGCGGCTGCACGCAGCGTTTGCGTCAATACGCCCTGAGGATAGTTATAGGCGGCGATTTTATTTTGTTCAGCTAAATCGGAAATGCGCGGTGATTGCCCCCAATGTCCGCATAGCGCCCATTTGACCAATCCTTCTTGTGCCAACGGGCTAATACCCCGGTCGGCGCGATCGCCCAATCCCGTCGGACTAATTAGCGATAAATTACGCGGAGTTTGGCAGGTTTTATATTTTTCGGCCAGTGCGCTAATTAATGTGGTGGCCTCCAGAATACCGCCGCCGGCGCCTAATACGCAGAGCGTGGCTTCATCAGGAATATAATCAACTGCATCCGCTGCCGATAATACCGGCACCCGACCGTTAATACGTTCAGGTCTGTTAAGTTTCATATAAACTCCAGGTTACAGGCGTGAGGCTGCCTATCGTTTTATTCGATAAAAGAAATTTATTTATTTTAAAAATAACTAACCGTCTGCCCGATATTCAAAATAATATGAATAACAGGGCAGGGGGGGTATTTAAAACAGTACAGAAATATTCTGTTATTAAGCCTGATGTAAAATGGTCAGTACGCTGCGCAAATCGGAAACCGAGATCTGCCCGGGCGCTGAGGCTTTTTTCACCGCACCAAAGGTCGCCGCAGAACCAAAAACTTCACCCGCCAGTCGCGAAATTACGCCGGTTTTGGCCATCGACATAGTAATGATTGGGCGGTCGGCGTAGTGCTCCTGCATCTCAAGCGTAGCGCTAAGCAGCGTCAGGACATCCGTCTTGTTTTGTGGCATCAGCGCAATTTTCGGGATATCTGCGCCCAGTTCCTGCATTTTACGCAGCCGCTGGATAATCTCTTCTGCTGCCGGTGTTTTGTGGAAATCATGATTCGACATAATCACCAAGACCTGCTTCGCGTGCGCATGCTCGACGGTGGCTTTGACCTGTTCATCGCCGGTGAACAGTTCCAGATCGATCATATCCACTAGCCCGCTATCCACCGCCGCACGGTTAAGCGCAATATAGTCTGCAACAGAAAGCGCCTGTTCACCGCCTTCTTTGGCGCTGCGGAAGGTGAAAAGTAGCGGCTTATCGCTCATCACGTCGCGGATCGTGCGGGCCGCTTCCAGCACCGCGTCAATGGAAGAGACATCGGCAAAATGGTCAACACGCCATTCCAGGATGTCGAAGTCCGCGTCGCGGTAGGCCAGCGCTTCGGTTTTTACCGTGGCGATGTCTTTACCCATTAACGAAACAATGATCTTCGGCGCACCCTCGCCAATCACGAGGTTTCTTACGGTTACGGTTTTCATTGATTACCCTTTAAAAATTCACAGATTGTTGCCCGTCAGGCGGCAAACCCCATAACCTGCTTAACGTATTCCAGCGGAAAATCTTTCCCGGTCCACAATTTGAACTGCTCAGCACCTTGCCATAACAACATGCCGTAACCATCAATGGTTTTGCAACCGGCACGCTGCGCCTGCTGCAGTAACTTGGTCATATGCGGATTGTAGACGCATTCGGTTACCAGCAGATCCGGGCGTAGGAGCGATTCATCGCTAACAATGGATTCGTTTTCCAGTGGTTTCATGCCGACTTTTGTGCCGTTGGTCAAAATGTCTGCACTGGCCAGAGCCTCGGCGAACGCCTGTTGGTCGGCCAGATCGATAACGGTCACCACACAGTCGGTGTTTTCATTCACGCGTTTGGCGAACTCAAGCGCCTTGCTAAAGAAATCATCCTGACGGTTAAACAGTTTAATCTCTTTAATGCCCTCAATGGCGGCCTGTGCGCCGATCGCGGTCGATGCACCGCCCGCGCCCAACAGTACCATGGTTTTGCCTTTTATATCGAAGCCGCTTTCCTTAATGGCGCGAATATGGCCGGTGCCGTCGGTGTTGTAGCCACGAAGATAGCCATTGTCATTGACGATGGTATTGATGGCACCGACCAGTTTAGCGGCCGGGGTTAATTCATCGACATATTCGCACGCCAGCTGTTTATTGGGCATCGAGACGCCGGTACCGCGCATCTTTAACGCTTTCAACCCTTCAATGGCACCCGCAAAAGTTGTGTTATCGACTTCAAATGCCATATAGGTAAACGGCAGTCCGGCTTTTTCCAGCGCCTTATTTTGCATTTCTGGCGACAGGCTGTGTCTGATGGGGTAGGCCATCAGGCCAATCAGTTCATATTTTGCAGTAACATCCATTTTTAACTCCTTGTGAACTCTTTATTGAAAATAACGTTCGCCCAACCGCACATCGTTTTTGGGTATATCAAATACGCGGTAGTAACGGATAAAGACGATAATGGCCGTGATAAATGCCAGCAGGGCAAAGACCAGATCGAGCAAAATAATGTATTGCAGGCCGATGTTAGACAGGTATCCGGTGATCAGCGGGATAATGAAGTTAGCAACGCCGCCCATCATCATATAAACGCTGGTGACTTTGGCTTTGCTCTTCGGGAAGAACTCCGACATCACCGAGACGCCCAGTTGTAAAATACCGCCAGCGGCAGAGAACCCGATGAGAAATGAGCCTGCGTTACAAACCAGCGGCGAGGGGTACAAATAGATAACCGCTGCTGTAATCGTTGCCAGCCCGGCGTTAAAGACGTTGGCCCAGATCGGACGGACTAATTTCTTCAGCAGTGCAGCAAAAATAAACACGCAGACCAGGGAACCCATACTGTAGTAAGAGATGGTTTTCAGCGCGTCGGCTTCGGCCATCCCGGCAAAAGCCATGGCGTATTTCGGCATCCACACCACGATGACGTAAAAGGTTGAAAATGCGGCCACGCCGAACATCACTGATGCCACACCTTCCAGCCACACCAGCGGCTTACTGTTCATCTGCGGCAGATCTTTCGCCACGCCTGCGTCCACTACTTGGCTGGGGAAGCGACTCTTGAGCAGCATTAAGGTAATCACCACGAACAGGATGCCCGGGACAATGACGGCATAGCCGTACCAGATATGATTCAATAACATGGTGCTGACAACGAGCGGGTAGAGCATCTGCCCAAAAGACACCATCGCCTTCACCAGAATAACCGCCGAACCGGACGCTTTGGGGAAGCACTCCATTAACGCCGGATAGCCACCGGTATCCAGCGCGGAGTTGGCGACGCCCACACAAACCGCCAGAATAAAAGCAATCATCAGATTTGGGCTGGCGGGAATACCGAAGAAGAACAGCATATAAAGAATGACGCCTAACAGGATAATGGCCCGACGACCAAATTTATCGGAGAGTACGCCAAAGAATAAAATACTGACCAGACGGCCCAATCCAATACCGGAAATTAAATAGGCAATCCCCGCATTGTCGGTGGAGAATTTCTCTGCCAGGGAAGTCATGTTTTGTGCCAGCGTAATGACACTAATGCCATGCAGGAAATAACTGAGATAAATACAGGTTATCGCCAGAAGAAATGGCGTATTAAAAGCCTTGCTCTGAGACATTTCGCATAACTCCTTGCAGATTTTAATAGGGTTCATTTTCATCGTGATAATATTGATTGCGATGATGATGTCATTACTATACCGAGTGACGGATGCTGTACCTACATAGCATGACGCTTAAGTGACCAGGTATATTGCATAGCAAAGTGTGAAATTAATTCTTCCTGTTGCCGTTTTGCTGTTGTTTTAAATAGTCCGCAAATTATTTTGCAGACGGGGGGAACAATATTGCATCCGTGCTATTCGGCGAGTGGCGCCATTTTTAATGGATACTTTGTCGCCATGCGGCTGCGATAACCAATGAACAGTGCCAGCAAGAAGCCGATGGCAGCCATGCCGGTATCAAACCACATGATATGGGCAATACTGGATTGTGAGAGTTTTGCCGTAATCAAGGGAATGGTGAAAGTGGCAATACTGCCCGCACTGTAATAAATCCCGGTGGCTTTCCCCTTGGCATGCGGGAAGCGCGCCGCCATCAGCGTTAGCCCGATTTGCACCACGCCGCCAGCAGATGAAAAACCGATGACAAAAGCAAACGCGATCACCACCGTTGGCGTAGGGTGCAGGCAGACCGCCAGCAGAGCAATAAACGAGATGAAGGTGTAAAGCATTAACAGCGTCGGTGCGCGTTCGGCCTTCCTCGCCAGCGGGGCGGTGATCAGCACGCACAGTAGCGAACCGCACGTGTAAACGCTCAACAGCTTGATGGATAACGTATAGGACATGCCAGCGACAAACTGACCGTACTGAGCCAGCCACTGGCTCACCAGGTAAAAGGTGGCCATTGAGATGTAGCCGTACAGGGTGTAGCTGCCAAGATCGATCAGGGAACAACGATGCGTAGCCATCGTTGTTTCGGGTGCTTCCTTGACGGTGGGTTGGCGTCTCGGATGCGCAGGAAATCGGCAGCGAAATAAAAATATGCCGTTGGAAATCATGATGCCTGCCGCCAGCAGGAAGGACCAGCCAAACCAACATTCACCCCACACCAACAGACTGATGACCATCGGCAACAGGAACTGGCCGCTGGAGACAAAGGCTTTAATCAGAATATTCGCGGTGCTGGGTGTGCGGGGAAATGCCTCCATCAGGCTGGGGTATGTTCCCGCATCGAGAAAACTGTTCGCCATCCCGGCTAAAAAACCAAACGCGTAGGCAATGTAAATATTGTGCGTATTGATAATACCCACGAAGAAACAGAGATAGCAGGTTATGCCGAGCAGGATAAACGGCCTGCGCCCATAGCGATCGGAGAGTAAACCCGCCAGTAATAAGACGCTTAATCGACCAATGCCGAGAGAAGAAATAACAATCGACACGCCTGCCGCATTGGTTTGCCACTGTTGTTCCAGTGAGGACATATTGAGGCTCATCAAAATGACCCCCATACCATGCACCAGATAATTAAGGTACAGCCCTATCGCAGTGGAGAAATAGGTATTTTTCATAATGTGTTACTCAGCGAAGAGGCTAAAGGGTGTGGCGTCGCGGTTTCCTAGCACAAACGCTCGAGGTCATGGGCAAAAAGTTCAACTGCCGTCGATTGATAAATTTTCCAGTCGATGAAATTATCGTCGTGATAGACCGCCTGAAAAGACATCAGGTCGGGGAAAAAACGCATCGTATTATTACCAATACGATTGTTGATTTTTTCGATGATGGCATTAATTCGCAATTTGCGCTTTGCTTTCATTTCTGCACAGTGCTGCACAATGATCTCTGGTATATCACGATCACCATTTTCCCATTGTTGCCAGGCGGTAACATTGCCATCACCTGCAATATAAATCGCACTTTCTTCCATCGATAGCGCAAAAAGGTGGCGGAATGCCTGCAATTCGAATGCGTTCATCATGTCATCACTTAATAAAAACGGTGGAGTAGTAATAACATTACTGCGAATATTTCAACTTGAAGAAAGTCACAGTATCTTGTGCAATATTATTTGTTATTAATCTGTGAATACGACGGTGATTGGCCTTTCAGGTCGCGAGTAAATCACCCCTTGCGGCCGATCACATTAACTAAATAACGTAATTCCACTGGTTATTTCCGCAATTGTTCACGTTGTCGCGCCTCTCGATACTTGTCAGAGCAATGGTTGATGGAGAGAGGGGAGTTACAATGATGAGTATTTACAAGGATGCAAAACGGTCGGTGCACGAACGCGTGGCTGATTTGCTGGCGCGCATGACACCTGAAGAGAAGTTCGCGCAAATGCATGCTTACTGGTTGGTGCTATCTGAAAAGGGCGACCACCGGGAACGCAGCGACATGAGTGACGAGTTTGCCGGTGTGAGCGATCAGGCGGCACTCACCGAGCGACTGAGAATGGGTGTTGGACAGATTACGCGCCCGCTGGGTACCCATATCGTTGAGGCAAAAACGGGCGTGCGGGCGGCGAATCGTTTACAAAAGATGTTAGTGGAAGAGACGCGACTGGGCATTCCCGCGCTGTTTCATGAGGAGTGCCTGGTGGGGTTGTTATGTAAAGATGCCACCCTGTTTCCCTCGTCGCTGAACTACGGTTCAACTTGGGATCCTGAACTGGTCAAGCGTGCCGCCAGGCTGATTGGCCTGGAGGCGCGTTCAACCGGATGCCGCCAGGGGCTGGCACCGGTGCTGGATGTCTCACGCGATGTCCGCTGGGGTAGGACGGAAGAAACCTTTGGTGAAGATCCATGGCTAGTGGGGGTGATGGCCTGTGCCTACGTGCAGGGCTTGCAGGGCGAAAAACGCGATGTGCTGGCGACGCTGAAGCATTATGTCGGGCATTCGTTCAGCGAAGGTGCGCGCAACCATGCGCCGGTGCATCTGGGATTCTGTGAGCTTAACGATACCTTCCTGCTGCCGTTCGAGATGGCGGTTAAATTGGCCAATGCCGGATCGGTAATGCCTGCCTATCATGATATTGATAACCAGCCGGGGCACAGTGACAATTATCTGTTAACCACCGTTTTGCGCGAGCAATGGGGATTTGATGGGATTATTGTGGCGGATTACGGTGGTGTGAGTTTGCTGCATCAGCATCATGGCGTGTCGCATGATGCTGCGCAATCTGCAGCGCTGGCCTTTAATGCCGGGTTGGACGTTGAGTTGCCGAAAGACGACTGCGCCCGCCATTTAGCTACGGCGGTTGAGCGTCGACTGATAACCATGACCAAAGTCGATGAGATTGTCTCCCGCATCCTGACGGAGAAATTCCGTCTTGGCCTGTTCGAACAGCCGTATACCGATGTGTCCGCGATTGACCTACAGTCCGATGAGGCACGCAAGGCCGCGCGTGATGTTGCCACGTGCTCGATAACGCTACTGGAAAATAACGGTATTTTGCCGCTGCAGGGCAGACCGCGCGTTGCGGTGATCGGCCCCACGGCGGACGACCCGCTGGCGCTGCTCAGTGGTTACAGCTTCCCGGTGCATCTGATCATCAGCGATATGGCTGACAGCGCCGTGCAGGTGACGACCCCGCTGGCCGCGCTGCGCCACTATCTGGGCGATGACCATATCGACTATGCGAAGGGCTGTCATATCATAGAGAAACGGTTGGCGGGCGCACCGGTGTTTCCCGGTGACAGCAGTGGCAAACTGATGCAGTCCTCCCCGGTCTCCACTGACCAACGTTTGATTCCTGAAGCGGTTGCCGTCGCCCGTCGCAACGATGTGGTGGTGGTCTGTGTCGGCGATCTGGCCGGACTTTTCCAGAGCGGCACGGTGGGAGAAGGCTCGGATACAGACAGCCTCACTCTGCCGGGTGTACAGCAACAACTACTGGAGGCTCTGGTGGCGACGGGTAAACCGGTTGTTGTGGTGATGACAGGCGGTAGGCCATACAACCTACAGGGGCTGGAGGACCATGTCGCCGGGCTGTTAGGGGCCTGGGCGCCGGGTCAGGAAGGTGGCTGGGCTATTGCCGATGTGCTGACCGGACGGGCTGAGCCGCTGGGCAGGCTGGTGGTTAGCGTGCCGAAAAGCGCAGGTGCTATGCCCTATTACTACAATCACAAACTGAAAAG
Source organism: Citrobacter sp. wls718 (assembly GCF_005280945.1). Lineage (NCBI taxonomy): Bacteria > Pseudomonadati > Pseudomonadota > Gammaproteobacteria > Enterobacterales > Enterobacteriaceae > Citrobacter > Citrobacter sp. wls718. Next base: position 61,386 of record NZ_SZWV01000004.1, on the reverse strand, counting down.
CGGCGGAACGCCGTTTGCGTTCCACTTTGGATCCCGCTATCCCTTCGGCTACGGCAAAGGCTGGACCGAGTTTGCCTGTGAGGAGGTAGCAGCGCTGGCGAAGGATGTCCCAGTGGAAGGCGAGATTGCTTTGCAGGTAAGGTTAAGTAACCGTGGCGAGCGCAGGGGAAGTGAGGTGGTGCAGGTGTATGTCCACGATAAAGTGGCTTCGATGGTACGCCCCGTTAAAGAGCTGAAAGCGTTTCAACGCCTCACGCTGGAGCCCGGTGCACGCGCGACGCTGACCTTTTATGTGCCGGTGGATATGCTTAACTTCACCCGCCGGGATGGCAAACGGGTGGTTGAACCTGGCGAGTTCGACCTGATGGTCGGGAATTCATCTGCGAACATCTGGGCGAGCACGACGGTCAATGTGGTTGGTACGCTACAGATTATGCCGAAGAATTGGCAGATGATGAGCCGCTGCGTGGTGAGCTGCGAGTAAATGTTAAAAAAAAGCCCATCGTGGGAGATGGGCAAAGACTACACACAGCAATTCGTTGTTTCACTCAGGGGATTTCCATGCTTATAAATCAATGTGTTGATCTAAAGCCTTGAGACAATAGTAGGCATGTCGATTTTTCACGTCGATCAGATTCATCTCAATAGTTTAAAAACTGTAAAGAAATTGCGACACAAATGAGGGTTTTAGGGCCGGAGGCGTGGGATTGGGGCAATGAGTGCTGAAGCATCAATAAGCTGCGCTAAACAATCAGGCGGCGATGCCGCCTGATGTCAGGGTTATTTGTTGTTTTCGATTTCAGCGATTTCTTCGAGGATTTCGTCCGGATCGTTACCTGGAGCCGGGGCTTCGTTCACCCAAGCAGAGAACAGACGCCAGGATACCGCCAGGACCACTGGGCCGATAAACAAGCCAATCATGCCGAAGGCAATTAACCCGCCGATGACACCCGACAGGATGAGGATCAGCGGTAAATCGGCGCCCATACGAATCAGCATCGGGCGGATTACGTTATCCAGCGTGCCGACCACGGCACTCCAGACCAGCAGCACCGTGCCCCAGGTGGAGTCCCCCGTCCAGTACAGCCAGATAATGGCCGGGATTAGCACCGGTAGAGGACCCAACTGCACCAGGCAGGACAGGATCATCAACACCGCCAGCAGCGTGGCGTACGGCACACCCGTTACCGCCAAACCAATACCCCCGAGAACGGCCTGCACCAGTGCGGTGACGACCACACCCAATGCCACCGCGCGGATCGCTTGTGCCGCCAGCAAAATAGCAGCATCACCACGCTTAGAAGCCAGGCGACAGGCGAAGTGCCGAATCCCTAATGCCACCTGCTCGCCGCGCCAGTAGAGCAGGGCGCTGAACAGCAGCATCAGGCCACAGTGCATTATAAAGCGACCAATATGCGCGGCCTGACCAACAAACCAGGTCGTTGTGGAACCGATATAAGGACGCACTTTGGCCATAATTGCCGCGCCGCCCATATCCAGCAGGCTGTGCCATGCGCCATAAATTTTGGCGCCCACTAATGGAATACTGTTCAGCCACTCCAGGTCCGGCAAGGTCATATCGCCCGCGGTTACGGCATGGATCAACGGTCCGCTGCCATCAACAATACTGTTGACCAATAGCGCGATGGGAATGATAAACAAAAGGACCAGCAGCAGGGTCATTACCAGCACGGCCAGAGAACGGCGTCCCCATAACAATTTCTGTATGCGTAGCAAGATAGGCCAGGTCGCAATGACCACGGTTCCAGCCCACGCAAAACCAAGGATAAAGGGCTGCACTATCCACAAACAGGCCACAATCAGGATGGCTAAAAACAGCACCGAGAGCAGCACTTGTGCGATATCCCTGGGCTGACGGAAATTTACCATAAATACTTTTTCACCTTTTCTGTACGTCAGGACGTTGACGCGACGTGAACGCTAAAACCCCACCCTATAATGATGAGCAATTTCAGCGGTTTTTAACAGGCAGATTCTGCCTTTAAATCTGCCGGGCGTATTAGAAAAAAATGTGATACAACAAACAAAGCAACACGCAAACGATTAAATTCACAACACAGACCGCAGGAAAGGGTCACTATAATGATTCCACAAATTTCTCAGGCACCTGGTGTCGTTCAACTGGTGCTTAATTTTTTGCAGGCGCTGGAGCAGCAAGGGTTTACGGGCGACACGGCAACGAGCTATGCCGATCGCCTGACAATGTCGACAGATAACAGTATTTATCAGCTTCTTCCTGATGCCGTGGTTTTTCCCCGTTCAACGGCGGATGTGGCGCTGATCGCCCGTCTGGCGGCAGAACCTCTCTTTTCCTCGTTGATTTTTACCCCGCGCGGCGGCGGCACGGGTACCAATGGTCAGGCGCTGAATCAGGGCATTATCGTGGATATGTCCCGTTATATGAGCCGCATTATTGAAATCAATCCGCAGGAGGGTTGGGTACGGGTCGAAGCCGGGGTGATAAAAGACCAGCTTAACCAGTATCTAAAGCCGTACGGCTATTTCTTCGCACCAGAATTGTCGACCAGTAACCGGGCAACGCTTGGCGGGATGATCAACACCGATGCGTCCGGACAGGGCTCGCTGGTATACGGTAAAACCTCCGACCACGTACTGGGCGTACGTGCGGTACTGATGGGCGGCGATATCCTTGATACGCAGCCGATGCCGGTGGAACTGGCTGAAATGCTCGGTAACACCAATACCACCATCGGGCGCATCTATAAGACCGTTTACCAGCGCTGTCGCGAAAATCGTCAGCTGATCGTGGATAAGTTTCCGAAGCTGAATCGGTTTTTAACCGGCTACGATCTGCGGCACGTCTTTAACGATGAGATGACCGAGTTTGATTTAACCCGCATCCTCACCGGTTCCGAGGGCACGCTGGCATTTATTACCGAGGCTCGCCTCGATATCACGCCATTGCCGAAAGTGCGGCGGCTGGTCAACGTCAAATATGACTCATTTGATTCCGCTTTGCGCAATGCCCCGGTAATGGTTGACGCGCGCGCGCTGTCGGTAGAAACCGTGGACTCCAGGGTGCTGAATCTGGCACGCGAAGACATTGTCTGGCATTCGGTTAGCGAACTGATTACCGATGTACCGAATAAAGAGATGTTGGGACTGAATATCGTCGAGTTTGCCGGTGACGACGAAGCATTGATTGATGAGCAGGTCAGCGCGTTGTGTGAACGCCTGGACGGTTTAATTGCCCGTCAGGAAGCTGGCGTCATTGGCTGGCAGCTGTGTACTGAGCTGGCGGGCGTGGAGCGTATCTACGCGATGCGCAAAAAAGCCGTCGGTCTGCTGGGTAATACAAAAGGGGCCGCCAAGCCGATTCCGTTCGCGGAGGATACCTGCGTACCGCCTGAGCATCTGGCGGATTATATCGCGGAGTTCCGCGCGCTGCTTGACGGCCACGGCCTGAGCTATGGCATGTTTGGTCACGTGGATGCCGGGGTGTTACACGTCAGGCCTGCGCTGGACATGTGCGATCCGCAGCAGGAAGTGCTGATGAAACGCATTTCTGATGACGTGGTGGCATTGACGGCAAAATACGGCGGCCTGCTGTGGGGCGAACACGGCAAAGGATTCCGCGCGGAGTACAGTCCGGCTTTCTTTGGCGATGAATTGTACAGTGAACTGCGCAAGGTGAAGTCGGCGTTTGACCCGCAAAACCGACTGAACCCTGGTAAAATATGCCCACCGGAAGGCGTCGATGCGCCGATGATGAAAGTCGATGCGGTTAAACGCGGTACCTACGATCGCCAGATCCCACTGGCCGTAAGGCAGGAGTGGCGTGGGGCGCTGGAGTGTAACGGCAACGGGTTATGTTTTAACTTCGATGCCAACAGCCCCATGTGCCCGTCGATGAAAATCAGCATGAACCGAATTCACTCCCCCAAAGGACGCGCAACGCTGGTACGGGAATGGTTACGCCTGCTGGCTGACCGCGGCATCGATCTGGTTCGCCTGGAAAAAGAGTTACCGGAAAAAGGTGCCAGCTTGCGCACGTTAATCGCCCGCACGCGTAACAGCTGGCATGCGCGCAAGGGGGAGTACGATTTCTCGCACGAAGTCAAAGAGGCGATGTCCGGCTGTCTGGCATGTAAAGCGTGTTCCACGCAGTGCCCGATCAAAATTGACGTCCCGGAATTTCGCTCTCGCTTCCTGCAACTGTACCACACGCGCTATTTGCGCCCGCTGCGCGATCATATGGTGGCAACCGTCGAAAGCTATGCGCCGCTAATGGCGCGTGCGCCAAAAACATTCAACTTCTTCATTAACCAGCCGCTGGTGCGTACGCTGGCCAAAAAGCATATTGGCATGGTGGATTTGCCGCTACTGTCCGCGCCGTCGTTACAACGTCAGCTGGTCGGGCACCGCTCCGCCAATATGACGCTGGAACAGCTCGAGCTATTGAGTCAGGAACAGAAAGCCCGCACTGTGCTGGTGGTCCAGGATCCGTTCACCAGCTATTACGATGCGCAGGTGGTAGCTGATTTTATCCGCCTGGTGGAAAAACTCGGTTTACAGCCGGTCCTGCTACCGTTCTCGCCTAATGGCAAGGCGCAGCACATTAAGGGTTTCTTAAACCGTTTTGCCAAAACGGCGAAAAAGACCTCTGAATTTCTCAATCGGGTGGCGACGTTGAACATCCCGATGGTCGGCGTCGATCCGGCGCTGGTATTGTGCTATCGCGATGAATACAAGCTGGCGCTTGGCGAGCAGCGTGGCGACTTCCATGTACTGTTGGTGAACGAGTGGCTGTCAACCGTCCTGGCCTCTCAGCAGCCAGCTGCTGTTGCGGGTGAGCCGTGGTATTTCTTTGGACACTGCACCGAAGTAACGGCCCTGCCGGGTGCGCCAGCGCAGTGGGCGGCCATTTTTGCCAAATTTGGCGCGCAGTTGGAAAACGTCAGTGTCGGGTGCTGCGGCATGGCGGGCACGTACGGTCATGAAGTGAAGAATCACCAGAACTCGCTGGGCATCTATGAGCTATCATGGCATCAGGCGATGCAGAGACTACCGCGCAATCGCTGTCTGGCTGCGGGATATTCTTGTCGCAGCCAGGTGAAACGCGTGGAAGGTACGGGCGTTCGCCACCCATTACAGGCACTGCTGGAGATTATTGGATGATCTGGAAACGTGAAGTTTCACTCGAGGCGCTCAATGCCATGGGTGAGGGAAATATGGTTGGTCTGCTTGATATTCGTTTTGAGCACATTGGTGACAATACGCTGGAAGCCACGATGCCGGTGGATCACCGGACCAAACAGCCTTTTGGCCTGTTACACGGTGGCGCGTCGGTGGTGCTGGCCGAAAGCATTGGCTCGGTGGCCGGGTATTTATGCACTCAAGGTGATCAAAAAGTGGTGGGTCTTGAGGTCAATGCCAACCATATCCGCTCCGCACGGGAAGGGCGAGTGAGAGGGGTGTGCAGCGCGCTGCATACCGGTTCTCGCCATCAGGTCTGGCAAATCGAAATCTTCGATGAACAGGGACGGTTGTGTTGCACCTCGCGTCTGACGACCGCTATTTTGTGACGCATGTTGCGTTTGGTCATTATCTGCGCAGGGAAAGGTGCTATACTGTGCAGGTTTTGAACACAAGCGAGGATGATATGTCTACCCAATTAGACCCGGCCCAACTGGCAATAGAATTTATACGTCGTGATAACAGCGATCTTTCACCGGCTCAGTACCTGAAAAGACTGAAACAATTAGAGCTGGAGTTTGCTGATTTACTGGCGCTTTCTTCGACTGAACTCAAAGAAGAAATCTATTTTGCCTGGCGGCACGGCGTTCATTGATTCCAGTATGCTTATCGTGATGAAAACCCCGACACCTGTTCGGGGTTATTTTTTGCCTTAAATCGGGTTTACCATTTCATCTCCCCGGTATTGACCTTCGCACTCAGCTCCAGCGAGCTTTCGTCCGCAAGCCCTGGCCATGCCGCCTTCATCGTTTTAATCACATATGCAGACCCTTTTTTTGCGCCCAGCGCCTGCTCAAAAGCGTGCAAGTAATCACCGGTGAAGCGGATCGCTTGATCGCCTGCCGGGCGTTCGCCGATGTAGTGACCGGGGATCACCTCGGTTGGGCGTAAGGTTTGCATTTCGCTCAGCACGTTGCGCCATGCGCGACGCTGTTCAGGAGACTGTGTGTCCGCAGTCCAGACATGAATACCGGAAGCCACGCCGGTGCCGCCGAGGATCGCCCGGTTAGCCGGGATCCAGACATAGGCCGCGTAATCATTTGAGCGGCGCAGTTCCAGCGTTTCACCATCAATGGTAAAGCGCGTTTGCGTCGTGACCTGCGGCACGATGAGCGTCGTTGGTGCGCCGTCTTTCATCTGCGGGCCCCAAAACTGCAGTTTGGCATCTTTGGTAGCACGAATGTGCTCCACGACGTGCGGTGTTGCCAAAATCTTTACCTCGGGAAAGGCGTTAACAATCGGCTGCAGACCAAAATAAAAATCCGGATCGCCAGAGGTGATCACGATGGCCTGCAGTTTTTTGCCGCTGTTGCGAATCATCTGCGCCAGCTTTTCACCGTCTTTGGTGCTGAATTGCGCATCAAATAAAATGGCCTCTTTCGGGCCGGACACCAGCGTTGAGGATACCGGGAAAATAGCTTTTTCCTTGGGATTGTAGACGTCAAGCTGGAGTGGTGCGGCGAATACCGGCGAGGCAAACAGAGGTAACAGCAGGGCCAGGGCGTTCACTTTCATGGGGGATAACCTTTTGCAGATGAAATGTCTTTTTCTTGTTCTTTATTTTACGGATATTTGGATCTGTTAGAATTCCTCTATCAGGACATGCTGAGTTTCATAAAACGATCGGATGGGATGCAATGGACAGAGTCATGGCGGCAACGGTGTTTAACCACATCTGCGATTTGGGCAGCCTGAGCGCCGCAGCGCGCGCGCTGGGGCTTTCCCGTCCGATGGTCAGTCGCTACCTCGACGAGATGGAAAAATGGGCGGGTGCAAGGTTAATCCACCGTTCATCGCGTCGGCTGACCATTACGCCCGCGGGGGAAGAGGCGTTAGTGAAGACACGCTCGCTGGCGCAGCTGTCGCTGGATATCAGCGCCGCCAGCGCAGCAGAGATTCCTTCCGGCACGCTACGTGTGGCTTGTGCGCATTTTACTGCGATGCATATTTTGGCGCCGGTACTGCCCGTTTTTCTGGCGCGTTTCCCTGAACTGCGCATTGAGGTTGAGATTAACAATCAACCGGTGAGCCTGGTCGGTGAACGTATTGATGCGGCGATCCGCATTACGGATAATCCTGAACCGGGTACTATCGCCCGTCGTCTGGGTGACTGTGAGTCGGTGTTATGCGCCTCTGCGGACTACCTGCGCCAGCATGGCATTCCGCAAACCCTGGACTGTCTCGCCCAGCATAATTGCCTTTACTACAGCGGGTTTGCCGGAAAATCATGGCACTTTGATGATGAGCAGGGCAACGCTGTATCGGTGGCGATAAAGGGAAATCTCAGCGCGGGGATCTCTGCGCTATTATGTGAGTCGGCGCTGGCTGGTATGGGTATTGCGCTGGTGCCGGAACAAGAGGCGCGTGAAGGGCTGGCACGCGGCCAGTTGATCCGGCTTTTGCCCCAACTCAAGCCGCGACGTCTGCCAATTTACGGCTTATACCTGTCTCGTGAGCATCAACCGGCAGGGCTGCGTCTGCTATTGGATGCCCTGCATGAGATTCTGGTCTGAATATGTGAGCTGCGTCTGCCTGTAAATCAGACAAACCGCAGTTTGTGTTAAAAACACGGCGTCAGGTCGTGAGACTATTCTTATCGCCCCTTCAAGAGCTAAGCCATCGTGAGTGCCGGAGATAAGCGCCGGATGGGGTCGGAACCCTTAAGCCTGCTAATAGAGCAGCCTTAAGGGTTTTTTTATTGTCTGTCTGCGCTGTTTTGCACGCGGTTACCTCTATTTCTCCGTCTTTCCCCTATCTCTTAAATAGACATTTTCTATACATCTTTTTGCGTTTTACCTTGCTGAACGATTAACGGTTTGTAATCCATTATTTATCAAAGCATTGAACAAAATAATCCCTCTCTGTAAACCCTCGCCGCAAGGTCTATGCTTAATAAAAGTAACCAAAAAGGGCGGTTAACCCGAATGCCCCTGCTGAACAGGGGGTTGAAGTGATAATCATTATCACTAACATGGTGTTGTAGCGTGCAGGTTAATGACTCGAGGTAACCCTATGGAATTGCATTCAGGAACATTTAATCCGAACGATTTTGCATGGCGTGGGTTGACGTTAACGCCAGCCGCAGCGGCGCATATTCGTGAACTGGTGGCAAAACAGCCCGATATGCTGGGCGTGCGGTTAGGCGTGAAGCAAACAGGATGTGCGGGGTTTGGCTATGTGCTGGATACCGTCAGCCAACCGGAAAAAGACGATCTGGTGTTCGAAACCGATGGCGCCAGGCTGTATGTGCCGTTACAGGCGATGCCGTTTATTGACGGAACCGAAGTCGATTTTGTTCGTGAAGGATTAAATCAGTTATTTAAATTTCATAACCCGAAAGCCCAGAACGAATGCGGCTGTGGCGAAAGTTTTGGGGTATAGGCGGTACTATGTCGCGTAACACTGAAGCAACTGACGATGTCAACACCTGGGCTGGCGGACACCTCAATTATAAAGAGGGATTCTTCACCCAACTAAAAACTGATGAACTGGCGAAGGGCATCAATGAAGAGGTCGTGCGGGCGATTTCCGCGAAACGCAACGAACCGGACTGGATGCTGGCATTTCGCCTGGATGCGTTTAAGGCGTGGCTGACGATGGAGGAGCCGCACTGGTTAAAAGCGCATTACGATAAGCTGAATTATCAGGATTACAGCTATTACTCCGCACCTTCCTGCGGTAACTGCGATGAGACCTGCGCCTCCGAGCCGGGAGCGGTACAGCAAACGGGCGCGAATGCGTTTTTAAGTAAAGAGGTTGAGGACGCTTTCGAACAACTTGGCGTGCCGGTACGTGAAGGGCGAGAAGTGGCGGTCGATGCCATTTTTGACTCGGTATCGGTGGCGACCACCTATCGTGAAAAGCTGGCGGAGCAAGGCATTATTTTCTGCTCGTTCGGTGAGGCCATTCATGATCACCCGGAACTGGTGAAAAAATATCTCGGCACGGTGGTGCCGGGCAACGACAATTTCTTTGCCGCGCTGAATGCGGCGGTTGCCTCAGACGGTACGTTTATCTATGTGCCGAAAGGCGTACGCTGCCCAATGGAGCTTTCCACCTATTTTCGTATTAATGCGGAAAAAACCGGGCAATTTGAACGCACTATCCTGGTGGCGGATGAAGGCAGCTACGTCAGCTACATTGAAGGATGTTCTGCTCCGGTGCGCGACAGCTATCAGCTGCACGCGGCGGTGGTGGAAGTGATCATCCACAAAGATGCTGAAGTGAAATACTCGACGGTGCAAAACTGGTTCCCTGGCGATGGCAACACCGGCGGCATTCTGAACTTCGTGACCAAACGTGCACTGTGTGAAGGCGAAAACAGCAAAATGTCGTGGACCCAGTCGGAAACTGGCTCGGCCATCACCTGGAAATACCCCAGCTGTATTTTGCGCGGCGATAACTCCATCGGCGAATTCTACTCCGTTGCGTTGACCAGCGGTCATCAGCAGGCCGATACCGGCACCAAGATGATCCACATCGGCAAGAACACCAAATCGACCATTATCTCGAAAGGGATCTCCGCCGGGCACAGCCAGAACAGCTATCGCGGCCTGGTAAAAATCATGCCGACGGCCACCAACGCCCGTAACTATACCCAGTGTGACTCGATGCTGATTGGTGCGGACTGCGGGGCGCACACCTTCCCGTACGTAGAGTGTCGCAACAACAGCGCCCAGCTTGAACACGAAGCCACCACCTCACGTATTGGTGAAGATCAGCTGTTCTACTGTCTGCAGCGCGGTATCAGCGAAGAAGACGCCATCTCGATGATCGTCAACGGGTTCTGTAAAGACGTGTTCTCTGAACTGCCGCTGGAGTTCGCTGTTGAAGCGCAAAAACTTCTCGCCATCAGCCTTGAACACAGCGTCGGTTAAAATTTAAGGAAAGCACATGTTAAGCATTAAAGATTTACAGGTCAGCGTCGAAGAGAAGGCGATCCTGCGTGGGCTGAGCCTGGAGGTCCGCCCGGGTGAAGTTCACGCCATTATGGGGCCGAACGGTTCAGGAAAAAGCACGCTGTCGGCAACATTGGCCGGGCGTGATGATTATGCCGTCACCGGGGGAACAGTGGAATTTAACGGTAAAGATTTACTGGAACTGTCGCCGGAAGACCGGGCTGGTGAAGGCATCTTTATGGCGTTTCAATACCCAGTGGAAATTCCCGGCGTCAGCAATCAGTTTTTCCTGCAAACCGCGCTTAATGCAGTGCGCGGTTACCGTGGCGAAGACGCGCTGGATCGATTCGACTTCCAGGATTTGATGGAGGAGAAAATCGCGCTGTTGAAAATGCCGGAGGATTTGCTCACCCGCTCGGTAAACGTCGGTTTCTCCGGCGGTGAGAAAAAACGCAATGATATTTTGCAGATGGCGGTGCTGGAGCCTCAGCTGTGCATTCTCGACGAGTCTGATTCGGGGTTGGATATTGATGCGCTAAAAATTGTCGCTGATGGCGTCAATTCGCTGCGCGACGGCAAGCGTTCATTCATTATTGTCACCCACTATCAGCGCATCCTCGACTATATCAAACCCGATTACGTCCATGTTTTGTATCAGGGACGCATTGTTAAGTCCGGCGATTTCACGCTGGTTAAACAGCTGGAGGAGCAAGGATATGGCTGGCTTAGTGAACAGCAGTAATGTGCTGCAGCAGTGGCATCACTTGTTTGAGTCACAGGGCGAAACCCGCTCGCAGCACGCGCAGCAGCACTTACAGCAGATGCTGCGTCTTGGGCTGCCTACGCGTAAGCATGAAGACTGGAAATACACGCCGCTGGAAGGATTAACCAGTAGCCAGTTTGTTAGTCATCTTGCCGCGATAACCCCGGCGCAGTGCGAGGCGTTAGCCACTGGCATTGATGCTGTGCGTCTGGTGTTTGTCGACGGGCAATTCTGCGAAGCGCTTAGCGACAGCACGGACGGTAGCGGCTTTGACATTACTGTTGACGATGCGCACCTGTCGCTACCGGCACCGATTCAGCCAGAGGTTTTTCTGCATCTGACGGAAAGCCTGTCGCGCAGTGTGACGCATATCAAGGTGAAGCGTAATCAGCGCCCGGCGAAACCGCTACTGTTGATGCACATCACCCAGGGAGTGGCGGGCGATGACGTCAATACCGCGCATTATCGCCACCACCTTGAACTGGCGGAGGGCGCAGAAGCCACCCTCATCGAACATTTTGTCAGCCTCAATGCGCTGAAGCACTTTACCGGCGCGCGCGTTACGATGAACGTGGCGGCCAATGCCCACTTGCAGCATATCAAGCTGGCGTTTGAGAACCCGGTCAGCCATCACTTCGCCCATAACGACATTCAGCTGGGCGCAGATGCTACGGCGGTGAGCCACAGTTTTTTGCTCGGCGACGCGGTGTTGCGTCATAACACCAGCACCCAACTGAACGGCGAAAACACCACGCTGCGGATTAACAGTCTGGCGATGCCGGTGAAAAACGAAGTCTGCGATACCCGCACCTGGCTTGAGCATAACAAAGGCTATTGCAACAGCCGCCAACTGCATAAAACCATCGTCAGCGATAAAGGTCGGGCGGTGTTCAATGGTCTGATCAACGTGGCGCAGCACGCGATTAAAACCGATGGACAGATGACGAACAATAATTTGCTGCTCGGTAAGCTGTCGGAAGTGGACACCAAACCGCAACTGGAAATCTATGCCGATGACGTGAAATGCAGCCACGGCGCGACGGTAGGGCGGATCGACGATGAGCAGATGTTCTATCTGCGCTCGCGTGGGATCGGCCAGCAGGATGCTCAACAGATGATTCTCTATGCGTTTGCCGCTGAGCTGACGGAAGCCCTGAGCGATGAAACGCTTAAACAACAGGTTCTGGCGCGTATAGCCCAACGCCTGCCGGGAGGCGTAGCATGACATTTCCGATTGAAAAAGTGCGGGCCGATTTTCCGGTCCTGACCCGTGAAGTGAACGGCCTGCCGCTGGCGTATCTGGACAGCGCTGCCAGCGCGCAAAAGCCGAATCAGGTGATTGATGCCGAAGCTGAGTTTTACCGCCATGGCTATGCGGCGGTTCACCGTGGTATTCATACCCTAAGCGCCCAGGCGACGGAAAAAATGGAGAATGTGCGTAAGCTGGCGTCGCTGTTTATTAATGCCCGCTCCGCTGAAGAACTGGTATTTGTGCGTGGCACGACCGAGGGCATTAATCTGGTAGCCAACAGTTGGGGCACCAGCAATGTGCGGGCGGGGGATAACATCATCATCAGTGAGATGGAACACCACGCCAACATCGTGCCATGGCAGATGCTGTGTGCCCGCGTGGGTGCTGAGCTGCGTGTCATCCCCCTGAATGCTGATGGCACCTTGCAGTTGGATACTCTGCCAACTCTGTTCGACGAACGCACCCAACTGCTGGCGATTACCCATGTATCCAACGTGCTGGGTACCGAAAACCCGTTAGCAGAGATGATTGCGCTGGCGCATCAGCACGGGGCAAAAGTGCTGGTCGATGGCGCGCAGGCGGTGATGCACCATAAAGTAGACATGCAGGCGCTGGATTGCGACTTTTATGTTTTCTCCGCCCATAAGCTGTATGGACCCACCGGCATTGGCGTGCTGTATGCCCGTGAGTCGCTGTTGCAGGAGATGCCGCCCTGGGAAGGCGGGGGTTCAATGATAGCAACGGTTAGCCTGAGCCAGGGAACCACCTGGACGAAAGCGCCGTGGCGTTTTGAAGCGGGAACGCCCAATACCGGCGGTATTATCGGCCTGGGCGCTGCCATTGAATATGTGAGTGCGCTGGGTCTGGATAACATCAGCGAGTACGAGCAGTTCATGATGTGCTACGCGCTAGAACAGCTGGCCAGTGTGCCGGATCTGACGTTGTACGGTCCGCAGGAGCGTCTGGGCGTCATCGCGTTTAACCTCGGTAAACACCACGCCTACGACGTGGGTAGTTTTCTTGATAACTACGGTATTGCCGTACGCACCGGGCACCACTGCGCCATGCCGTTGATGGCATATTATAACGTCCCTGCGATGTGCCGGGCCTCGATTGCCATGTACAACACTCAGGAAGAGGTGGATCGACTGGTAACGGGACTTAAACGTATTCATCACTTATTGGGATAACAGGGAGGGGGTATGGCTGCGCTACCGGATAAAGAAAAGTTGTTGCGTAATTTTCTGCGCTGCGCGAACTGGGAAGAGAAGTATCTGTATATCATTGAATTAGGTCAGCGTTTACCAGAATTAAATGCTGATGATCGCTGTGAGAAAAATAGTATTCAGGGCTGTCAGAGTCAGGTATGGATAACAATGCGTCAGAATGCTGACGGAATTATTGAATTACAGGGCGACAGTGATGCGGCAATTGTGAAAGGACTGATTGCTGTGGTATTCATTTTATATGATCGAATGACTGCCGAAGATATTGTGCGTTTTGATGTGCGTCCGTGGTTCGAGAAAATGGCACTGACGCAACATCTCACGCCATCGCGTTCACAGGGGCTGGAAGCGATGATTCGCGCTATTCGTACGCAAGCGGCAACTCTTAGCTAAACTGATAAAACACGTTATCCGGCAAACCTTGCAAGATAACGCTGAGCAGATTTATGCAATGACTCGTCGGCCGGATACCGCAGCAGCCGTTATCCGGCAATAACGCCAGGGGGGTGAGTGAGTATGAAACGCGCGTCTATTATTACTCTAATGCTAATTGGCGCTTACAGCGCTATACAGGCCGCCTGGGCGGTCGATTATCCTTTGCCTGCGGCGAACAGTCGTCTTGTCGGGCAGAATCAAACCTACACCGTGCAGGAAGGCGATAAAAACTTGCAGGCAATAGCCCGCCGGTTTGATACCGCCGCGATGCTGATCCTCGAAGCGAATAATACGATCGCCCCGGTACCCAGCCCCGGCACCCTGATTACGATTCCTTCGCAACTGCTGTTACCGGATGCGCCGCGCGAAGGTATTATTGTTAATCTGGCAGAATTGCGTCTGTATTATTTCCCGCCGGGAGAGAATATTGTTCAGGTATTCCCGATTGGCATTGGTTTACAGGGACTGGAGACCCCGGTGATGGAAACTCGGGTGGGACAGAAAATCCCTAACCCTACATGGACCCCAACACCAGGCATCCGTAAGCGTTCTCTAGAGCGCGGCATTACGCTACCCCCTGTAGTGCCCGCCGGGCCCAATAACCCGTTAGGACGCTTTGCGCTGCGTCTGGCGCATGGAAACGGTGAATACCTCATCCACGGCACCAGCGCACCCGATAGTGTAGGCCTGCGCGTCAGCTCTGGCTGTATTCGCATGAACGCGCCGGACATCAAAGCCCTGTTTGCTCAGGTCAGAACCGGCACGCCGGTCAGAGTGATTAATGAGCCGATAAAGTACGCCATCGAGCCTAACGGCATGCGTTATGTTGAAGTGCACCGACCATTGTCGCCAGAGGAAGAACAAAACGTACAGACCATGCCGTATGTACTGCCTGCCGGTTTTACCCAGTTTAAAGACAGTAAAGCCGTAGACCTGGGGCTGGTGGATCGGGCGCTGTATCGTCGGGCAGGTTATCCGGTTACCGTTACGGCCGGGCAGGCACCGATTGTGGCCAACGGGCCAGAGGTGAAGTCGGCACAGAATGGATTGCCAGAAGCAGGGGACGTGCGGACGATGCAGTAACAGGGAAGGAGGAATGAAGGGCAAAA
>NZ_SZWV01000004.1:41331-46430 GCF_005280945.1 Citrobacter sp. wls718 | reverse complement strand
ACAATGTGCGCCATTTCTATTACACAGATACTATTACTTACGGTATTTAGTAGCTGCGTTGTCCAGACGCTGGTTAGCGCGTGCTGCGTCATCTTTAGCAGCCTGAACGTCGGAACGCATTGCGTTCACGTCGTTGCTCAGCTGGTCAACTTTAGCGTTCAGAGTCTGAACGTCAGAAGACAGCTGATCGATTTTAGCATTGCTGGAGCAACCTGCCAGCAGAGTAGAACCCAGGATTACCGCGCCCAGTACCAGTTTAGTACGATTCATTATTAATACCCTCTAGATTGAGTTAATCTCCATGTAGCGTTACAAGTATTACACAAAGCTTTTTAGGTTGAGAATATTTTTTTGATGCGAATGCACTTATTTTTGATCGTTCGCTCAAAGAAGCATCGAATTGTGCAAAAACGGCTAAAAACCCGAGTGAAAACAGAAAGCTTCCATCGGATTCATCTTAGATAATCTCTAATTAGATAGTGAAATCCGATTTGATTTTTTATTAATAGTAGCTATCGCGGAAATAAAAAAAGCGCCGCAAGGGCGCTTTTTAGGCAAATTAATTCCCGATGGAATTATTACAGCACGTGAACAGATGCCGTGTTGGTGGTGCCGCTCGGTACCAGCGCACCGGAAACCATCACTACAACGTCACCTTTCTGTGCCAGGCCGCGCTCAACTAACTGCAGCGCAACTTCTTTACCCAGACGGTAGAAATCATCAGTAGAAGCGATTTCTTTCACCAGGTGCGGCACCACGCCTTTGCTGAGAACCAGCTGACGCGCAGTCACTTCGTTGGTGGTCAGCGCCAGAATGGTCGCGTTCGGGAAGTATTTACGTACGGCTTTAGCGGATTTACCACCCTGGGTCGCTACGACGATCAGCGGAGCTTCCAGTTTTTCAGCGGTTTCTACAGCACCACGGCAAACGGCTTCGGTAATACGCAGTTTGCGGTTGTCATGGCTGTTGTCCAGACGGCTGGTCATCACGCGGTCGGTACGTTCGCAGATGGTTGCCATGATAGAAACGGCTTCCAGCGGGTATTTACCTTTAGCGGATTCACCAGACAGCATGACTGCATCAGTACCGTCGAGGATGGCGTTTGCCACGTCACCGGCTTCAGCACGGGTCGGACGTGGGTTTTTGATCATGGAGTCCAGCATCTGAGTCGCGGTGATAACCACTTTACGTGCGCGTACGCATTTTTCGATCATCATCTTCTGCGCGAAGATAACTTCTTCAACCGGGATTTCTACGCCCAGATCGCCACGTGCAACCATGATGCCGTCAGACGCTTCGAGGATCTCGTCGAAGTTGTTCAGGCCTTCCTGGTTTTCGATTTTGGAGATGATCTGAATGTTTTCGCCGCCGTGCGCTTTCAGGTGCTCACGAATTTCAATGACGTCAGAACGTTTACGGATAAAGGACGCCGCAACGAAGTCAACGCCTTGCTCGCAACCGAAGATCAGGTCCTGTTTGTCTTTTTCAGCCAGTGCTGGCAGCGCGATAGAAACGCCCGGCAGGTTAACGCCTTTGTTTTCGCCCAGGTCGCCGTTGTTCAGCACTTTACAGATAACTTTGTTACCTTCGATTGCGGTAACTTCCATGCCGATCAGACCATCGTCAACCAGCACGGTGTTGCCAACGGACAGGTCATTGGTGAAGCCTTCATAAGTAACAGCAACGATTTCGTTGTTACCTACGACAGATTTGTCGGTGGTGAACGTGAAGGTCTGACCCGCTTTCAGAGAAACGTCGTTACCGCCTTCCAGTTTAATGGTACGGATTTCCGGACCTTTGGTGTCGAGCAGGATGGCCGCTTTCTTGCCGGTCTTGCTCATCACGTTGCGCAAGTTCTTAATGCGCTGACCGTGTTCTGCGTAATCGCCGTGGGAGAAGTTCAGACGCATGACGTTCATGCCCGCGTCCAGCATTTTGGTTAACATCTCTTCGGATTCGGTTTTCGGACCGATGGTGCAAACAATTTTCGTCTTTTTCATGACAGTCTTAGTCTTTAAGTTGAGAAGGATATGGAAATCTGGCTTCCGTCGCGCACGGATGGGAAGCTAAACCTGAGTTACGAAAGTTGTGATGCCTCGCTCTAAGGATAGGTGACATCGAAAGAGCGTGCAGAGGAATGTGTGCTTGCGTTTCAGCCCAACGGGTAGGAGAGTTTTGTAGTCGTTGAGTTTTACAGGTCAATGTGCTGAAACCATTCAAGAGACAATTGGCGCGCATTATACGCTGAAAATTATCTAAAAGGAAAATGGAAACGGTGTTTCAAAAGCGTTCTGTGCAGTTTCACGAAAAAATATTCACGAATTTGTTCATTGCTATGGATAAAGAGGTTGTCCGCAGCGGTGGTCTGTTGCGCAACAACACGACGTTCTTCATTCCCGGCTCTTGCAAACGACAATAGTGCAAAACAGTTATTCCTTATAGTTATATCAAATTCTTTTTAATTCATATCAAAAGCCCATTTCCCTGATTACACTCGTTTGGACATCCATACTGCTAAACAGCCAAAAGCGTTAGCAGGATAACGATAAGCAGCAGCGGATACCCAAACGACATGATTGTCCTGAAAAATATTTCGAAAGTGTTTACGCCAGGCAGGCTTGCTATTACCGCTGTCGATAACGTCAACCTGACGGTTGAACAGGGGCAGATTTACGGAATTATTGGCTACAGCGGTGCCGGTAAGAGCACCCTGATTCGCCTGCTTAACGGCCTTGAACAGCCAACTTCCGGCAGTGTGACCGTCAATGGTCACGATATCTCCACGGCGCGCGGGGAATCGTTACGCCAGGCACGACTGAAAATCAGCATGGTGTTTCAGCACTTTAATCTGCTGTGGTCGCGGACCGTCAGCGAAAACATTGCCTTCTCAATGCAAATCGCCGGTGTACCAAAAGCAAAAATTAAAGCACGTGTGGCCGAACTGATTACATTGGTCGGGCTGGATGGTCGAGAAAACGCCTGGCCGTCGCAGCTCAGCGGTGGGCAAAAACAGCGTGTCGGGATTGCTCGTGCGCTGGCGAACAACCCGGACGTGCTGTTGTGCGACGAAGCCACTTCCGCGCTGGATCCGCAAACCACCGATCAAATCCTGGATTTGCTGCTCGATATTAACCGGCGTTTCAAATTAACCATTGTGCTGATCACCCATGAGATGCACGTGGTGCGCAAAATTTGCGATCGCGTGGCGGTGATGGAGAACGGCAAAGTGGTTGAAGAGGGCGATGTGCTCAGCGTGTTTAGCCACCCGCAGCAGCCGATCACCCGTCAGTTTGTCCGTCAGGTAAGTCAATATGCCGAGGAAGATGAGTTTAATCCGCAACTGGCAAGCGAACTCGGCGGTGCGGTGATTAAGTTAACGTTTACCGGACAGCGTACCCATCGGCCGGTGGTCGGGGAGCTGACCCTGCGCTACGGCCTGCCGTTTAACATTCTGCACGGCAAGATGACGCAAACCGCCCATGGCGCGTTTGGTCAACTGTGGGTGCATGTGGTGGCCACTGAAGAACAACTCAACAATATTCTGGCCGATCTACGCCACAGCGACGTTGACGGCGAGGTTATCCAACATGGCTGATTCCCTGTTTCCCCATCTGAAATGGGACCAACTGTTCGCGGCAACTCAGGAAACGCTCTACATGACCGCGCTTTCCGGTGTGGCGACCTTTGTGCTGGGTATTGCGCTCGGACTGGCGCTATTTCTGACCGCGCGTGGCGGCCTGTATCAGAACCGCACGCTGTACAGCGCCATCTCGTTGATCGTGAATATTTTCCGCTCAATCCCGTTCATCATTTTGATCGTGCTGCTGATCCCGGTGACCAAAACGCTGGTTGGCACCATTCTTGGAGCCAACGCCGCGCTACCCGCGCTGATCGTGGGTGCCGCACCGTTCTATGCCCGTCTGGTCGAAATTGCCCTGCGTGAAGTAGATAAAGGCGTTATTGAAGCGAGCCGCTCCATGGGGGCACGTCTGAGTACGCTTATTTTTCGGGTTTTACTGCCGGAATCATCGCCCGCTCTGGTGTCCGGTATCACCGTGACGCTGATTGCCCTGGTTAGCTACAGCGCAATGGCTGGTGTGATTGGTGCCGGTGGTTTAGGGAATTTGGCTTATCTGGAAGGATTCCAGCGCAACCACAGCGACGTTACGCTGGTGGCGACGGTGACCATTCTGGTTATTGTCTTCATCATCCAGTTTTGCGGCGATGTGATCACCTCTCTGTTAGATAAACGCTAATAAAATACGGAAACCATTATCATGAAAAAATCACTGACATTACTCGCCGCCGCCACCTTAAGCGCCCTGAGCTTTGCGTCGTGGGCAGATACGCTGACCGTGGGCGCGTCCAACGTGCCGCACGCTGAGATCCTCGAACAGGCGAAACCGATCCTGGCAAAGCAGGGGATCGAGCTGGAGATTAAACCGTTCCAGGACTACATTCTGCCAAACACCGCGCTGGCGGGGCGTGAGATTGACGCCAACTACTTCCAGCATATTCCGTACCTGAACAGCGTACTGAAGGATCATGCGGGTGATAAGACCTATGATTTCGTCAGCGCCGGGGCGATTCACATTGAGCCGATTGGTATCTATTCTAAAAAGGTAAAGTCGCTGAAGGACCTGCCGGAGGGCGGAAAGATCATCATGCGTGATGCGGTGTCCGAAGAAGGGCGCATTCTGTCGATTTTCGAAAAAGAGGGTGTGATTAAGCTCAAGCCAGGCGTTGATAAAGTCACCGCGCGCATCAGCGACATCGTTGAGAACCCGAAAAAGCTGAAGTTCCTGCCTAACGTTGAAGCGGCACTGTTGCCGCAGATGTATAACAACGATGAAGGCGATGCAGTGGTGATCAACGCCAACTACGCTATCGATGCCGGGCTGGATCCGGTGAAAGATCCGATTGCTGTCGAAAGCGGCGAAAACAACCCGTATGCCAACATCATTACCGTGCATCGCGGCGATGAGAAGAAAAAGGATATTGTGGCGCTGGTTGACGCACTGCACTCAAAAGAAATTCAGGACTGGATCCGCACCAAATATAAAGGCGCGGTGATCCCGGTAAATAACTGATCCACTTTC
>NZ_SZWV01000004.1:30280-41297 GCF_005280945.1 Citrobacter sp. wls718 | reverse complement strand
CGGCTTCGCCTTACCCGGCCTACAACGTCTGTAGGCCGGGTAAAACGCAGTAGCGTTGCCATCCGGCGCTAGAGTTGCACTCGCTCGATTCTCGCCGGTAGCCCTTGGCGCACAGACGCTCCTGAGACCCAGTCCAGCCAGGTATTGGCCACCTGACGCGTCGGGTCGGCAAAACCCAAATCGTTAATATTAATCCCCGATTTAATCTTTTCATCAAACGCCATCGGCTCTCCGTCAAGCGTATGCTGTGCTGCCCCCATTTCTTTATGTCCGTAGCCATGTTCAATTGCGATAACGCCCGGCATAACGCCGTTGAGCAGGCTGACCTGCGCTTGTGCGTGTCCACCCGGCGTGATGATGCGCACCGTGTCGCCGTGTGACACACCATAACGCGCGCCGTCCTGCGGGTTGAGCGCCACCAGATTCACAGGCTTGAGATGGTGAAGACGTGGGATCACCGCCGAGGCGCTGGACATGGTATTGGACTTAAAGGAGATCATCTTCAGTGGCCATTCCTGCTGCGGAAACAATTCGTCCACCGAACGCCCGTCGGACAGGCGGGAAGGATACCAGGCCGGACAGCCGCTGTAGCGCTCGCCGGTGATCGCATGGCGGTGTGCGGCGACATCCGCGTTCCAGATTTGCAGAGGTTTCTCCCACGCATTACCGACGCGGTTATCGGTGCGGCCACTCTTATCTGGCGCAAAACGACCACCGCGCGAGTAGACAAACGCCACGCGACGAACTTCGTCGGCTTTTAGCGTGTCGGTGATGACCGGCAGGATCCGCGTCACGCCGGTCAGCGAGATATCTTCCGGCGCGGCTTCGGCGACCGGCGCCTTACCCATAAACGCAATGTTGGCGGCCAGTCGCAGGTAGTAATCTTCCGCGCGGTTCAGCGGATAGTGATTGCCCTGCGGATCGGTAATGGCGTTATCGCCAAAGCCCGGCAGCCCAATGCGTTTTGCCACCGCGATGCAAAATGACTCCATGGATGCTGGTTGGCCGTCGGCGGTTTTGCTGGTGGCGGGTGCAACAATCGGCCAGCGGGCGGTGGTGGCCTTGCTCGCCACGCCTGCCCACGGGGCGCTGAATCCCCAGCTTTCGAAGTTGTGGGTATCCGGGACAATATAGTCCGCCAGCGCGGTGGTTTCGTTCATAAAAGCATCAATGGCAATAAACAACGGCAGACGCGCCGGATCTTTGAGCTTTTCTTCCGCCACGCCACGCAACCCCGCAATGCCGTAGAACGGGTTAGTCATGTTGGAGATCCAGGCTTTTAGCGGATACGGATAGCCTTCGAGCGCCGAGACGAGTAATTCGGTCAACTGCCCGGCGACAAACGGATACCATGGGGCTTTCGCCGGGAAGGGCGATTGTCCAGCGGCCACTTTATTACGGTACTCTTCCGAGGATTCATAGGCGGTTTTACTGCGCGCGATGCTCAGGCCTTTCGGCTTCACCTTTCCGGCGAAACTGTCCATATTGTAGCGCGGTCCGTCAGTGGCACCGTTGAATTTACCGCCGCCCACAAAGACCCCGCCTTCGAGGCTGAGGTTGCCAATCAGCGCATTCAGCATCATCACCGCCCAGGCGTTGTAAAATCCGTTGCCTGCCATCATCCCGCCGTGGGTGATCACCGCCGCTTTACGCCCGTGACGGGTAAAGGCGTCCGCCAGCGCGCCTATTTTTGCCTCCGACACGCCGCACTGCTGGCTGTATTGCGCCAGTGACAGCTTTTCGGCAGACTCTTTCAGACGCTGGAATCCGCTTTTGACCGTCACGGTTTGCCCGTCGGCCAGCGTTACTTCGCGGGTCACGAACAGCTGTGCGCGTTGACAGCTGCTGGCTGCTACCATGTCACCGGTCTCGTTAACGACCAGCGGTTCGCCAGGCGCGTCGGTGTTCAGATGGGCGAGCGTGAGATGCTGTCCGGCAAGCGTTGGGATCTCATCGGTAATCACCAGATGCGTGGCGTTGGTCCAGCTTTTTTCTCCGGCCTGTTGCATGGCCTGGACACCAGGGATGGCGAGGTAATCGGCGTTGTAACGCTGCTTTTCGATGATCCAGCGGATCATTCCCATTGCCAGCGCCGAGTCGCTCCCCGGGTGCACAGGCTGCCAGTGACCGCGATCGTCAGCCAGTACCGTGGTTAATGGCAGGGCGGGTGCGACAACGACATACTCGAAATCATTGCGTAAGCGGGCGCTGGCGAGTTGGCGAGCCTGGCGCTTAAACGGGTTGCCGGACTGCGCCGGGGAGGTGCCCATAAATAACGCGAACTCAACGTTATCCCAGTCCGGTTTGACGTGGGTGTTTTTATCCAGATCGCCCATTAGCGCGCCGGAACCGGCCCGATACGCTAGCCCACAATACGCACCGTGCGCGCCGAAGTTTTTACTACCAAAACTGTTCAGTGCGAAACGGCGGATAAACGTATCGCGTCCCTCGTCGCTGGTATTGGTGACCAGCAGTTGATTGGATTTCGGGCCAAAGCCGGGGTGCTTAGCATCTAACGGGGTGATGGGGTCGTGGATGGCCCGCAGGCCGTCAATGTGACCTTCGCCAAACAGGTCGCCGCCTTCCACCACCTCTTTGATGAGCTGTTCAAAGCTGATGCGCTGCCATTTACCTTCGCCACGTTTACCGACGCGCTTCATCGGCTCCAGAATTCGCAGCGGGCTGTACAGACCTTCGAGCAGGGTTGCGCCCCGGGCGCAGGCGGTGGAACGCGCATCAAGACCGCTTTCGCCCGCCAGTTGTTCCATTGCCGTGGCAAACGGAACCGACGAATCAATGTGATGTTCATGCGACAGTGGGTGGTAGGGGTTGCCCGCAATGCGCAGAACTTTCCCCGCTTTACTGTCGACGCGGACCCGCACACCGCACTGGGTCCAGCAGCCGAAGCACTGGGTCATGGCGATCACCTGCTGCGGATCCTGCTGCCAGCGCGGTTGGGCGTTGGCTTCGGGGATCAGCGCATTGCCGAAGATGCGATCGCGGGTGATTTTCCCCGAGGTGCCATCCAGCAAACCGTCAATCGCGCGCTTTGCCACATCCCGATAACTCAGGCCAAAGGTCACCATCCCGCCAACGGCGAGACCAACTTTAAGCCACTGACGACGGGTTAAATTAGCCATGTTGCATTCTCCTTGCGATCGCGTTGAGGCCTTCATGAACAATAATGAGTAGCGCAACCCACAGGCCAAAGGTGCCTACAATGGCCAGCCAGCCATCTGTGCCGCCGGGCAGGGAGTACGGATTGAATTGCGCGTTAAATTTGGGGATGGTCTGCACCTGAATCAGTATCGTCCAGCGTATCAGCCAGCACAGCGCCATGGCGCTGAAGGCCAGCGTAATGCGCAGCGGTAATGACGATGGGTGACGTAACACCCATCCGCAAAGTGCCAGTGAGACAGCCCACAGCACTACCCAGCCGATGGCGTAGTGCCGTGCAGACGCGGCAACATCCAGCCACTGGCGAATCGCCGACCCGGAAAGCGTATCGCCGCTCACCCACCACGCCATCACAATGGCCAGGGCGATCAACGTGACAATCTGCCCCCATGCCAGTTTGCGCGGTAGTGTGCTGTCGCGGTTTATGCTGGCGATAAGCAGGGCGAAGAAGGTTTGCAGCGCGCTGAGGAACATCGCCAGCGGGAAGACATAGCTGAACCAGATGGGACGCGCCTGCACGACGGAGACTTCGCGGCCGGTATACACCAATAATCCAATGGCTGAGAGCGCGCTGCCCACAGCCAACCATTTAGTGACGCTGTAACTTTTATGCGTAAACCGTTTGACCTGCTGCGCCAGAAACCACAGCCCGAGAAACCCGGTGAACAACGGTAAAAACAGTGCCCCCCACGGCATCCATGACCACGGTGTCGGATAGGCATAGAAATGCCAGACGCGCGCGGTCTGGTGCAGATCCGCGGTCAGCGCCAGCGGGGCGGTGATGGCACAGGTCAGGGCGATCAGCAGCGTCAGGTTTTCTAGCTGCGGCTGCGCTTTTTTACGCCAGTGGAGCACGCAGGCGAACAGCGCCGCGCAGGCGGCAATGCCAATGAAAAAGAAATACTGTACCGCCCAGGGCAACCAGCTTATTTCCTGCGGATGGGCCAGCACCTCTTCGATAATCAGTGAATGGGTCATTTAAACCTCCTGCCACAGAGCGGGTTGAGCACGTCCCATCAACGGGGTGACGAAGGCGTCATCTAGCCCCAGATAGAACACGTGAGGCGAGGTGCCGCTTTCCGGTTTCAGGACTTTGATGGTGTCATGGTGTTCGTGCAGCATGCGTGAAATCCGGCTGTGCGGATCGTTGATGTCGCCAATGATGCGCGCGCCGCCCACACAGGACTCCACGCAGGCCGGGAGCAGCCCGGCTTCCAGGCGGTGCACGCAAAATGTGCATTTGTCGGCGGTCTGCGTTTCATGGTTAATAAACCGCGCATCGTATGGGCAGGCTTGCACGCAGTAGGCGCAGCCCACACAGCGCGTATTGTCGACCACTACAATGCCATCTTCGCGCTGAAAGGTGGCCTGCACGGGACAAACGGGCACACAAGGTGGGTTATCGCAATGGTTACACAGGCGCGGCAGCAGCACGTTGGTGACGCTTTGCTGACCCTCAACCTGTACCTGATACTGGTTGACGTTGGTACGAAACGCGCCCTGAGGCGTCTGGTTTTCAATGGTGCAACTGACGGTACAGGCCTGACAGCCGATACACCGCCGCAGATCAATCAACATGGCGTAGCGATGCTGGCGCGACCCTTCATGGCGTTCTGGCGAGAAGGGAAACTCGGCCTGAGCCAGGGGAACCAGGGATGCGCCTGCGGTCAGAACGCCCAGTTGCTGGAGAAACTGCCGTTTACTGCTGTCCATATTTTCTCCCGTCACAATGCAACAACGAAACATTGGTCACGCCGTTGGTTTGCGTGTGATGAATAAAGAATCTTGATGATTTACAGTGTAAAAATCGTGGCGGGGGGTACTCTATTGTGGTTAACCACATACCCGGCTTGTTGTTGATCTAAAACAACATAAATGACAGGGATAATGGCGTGAGATGTAAAGTAGTACATTGCCTGACGGTGCTGGCAGCGTTGTGGATGCTGAGTGGAGCGGCCTGGGCGCAGACATGGAACATTGGCGTCTTAGCCATGCGTGGGGAGGTCACCACACGTAATCACTGGCAGCCGCTGGAAACCCTGCTGAATCAGCAAATCGCCGGTGAACGGTTTCATATTCAACCGCTGGACCTGCACCAGATGCAAGATGCCGTGAACCGGGGAACCGTGCAGTTTGTGGTAACCAATCCGGCACAGTTTGTGCAGTTAAACAACCGCGCAGCGCTACGCTGGCTGGCATCCTTACGCTCCACCCGCGGCGGAAAGGCGACCAGCAATGTGATTGGTAGTGCGATCCTGGTCAGGCGTGACGGAGAGATCGCGTCGGCACACGATCTGATCGGCAAAACGGTTGGGGCGATCGATGCCCAGGCATTTGGCGGCTATTTGCTGGGTTATAAAGCGCTTATCGATGCGGGATTGCGCCCGGAGCGCGATTTGCGACTGAGGTTCACGGGTTTTCCTGCCGATGCGTTAGTGTATTTATTGCGTGAGAAAGCCGTTCAGGCCGTGATTGTGCCGGTGTGTCTGCTGGAAAAAATGGATGAAGAAGGGCTGATCCATAAAGCCGATTTTAAGGTGGTGCTCAACCATCCGACGTCGATTCCCTGCCTGAGCAGCACGCCGCTTTATCCTGACTGGTCCTTCGCCGCACTGCCCGCAGTGAGTGATGAACTTGCCGATCGCGTCACCCGGGTTCTGTTTAATGCACCACAAGATGCGCCTTTTCGCTGGGGAGCTCCCGCCTCGACCCGCGAGGTCGAAACGTTACTACGTGACGTTCGTCAGCACCCGCAGCAGCGTCAACTGTGGCTGGATATCAAAAGCTGGTTTATCCAGCATCAACTGGTAATGGGGGCAGCAGCGGTGGTTCTGCTGTTGCTCACACTCAACTACATCTGGGTGATGCTGTTGGTCCGTCGTCGCGGCAGGCTGCTGGAGCGTAACAATGTACTGTTGCGCAAGCAGGAGCAGGCACTGGAAACCGCGCGTCAGATGAGCGTCCTCGGCGAGATGACGTCCGGGTTTGCCCATGAACTTAACCAGCCGCTCTCGGCTATCCGTCACTATGCGCAAGGCTGCCTGATTCGCCTGCGCAGTCAGGATCAACAGCATCCGCTGTTACCTGCGCTTGAACAGATAGATGCTCAGGCACAGCGGGGGGCCGATACGTTGCGCAATCTGCGTCTGTGGGCCAGCCAGGCCCAGGGCAATCCAGTAATGACGGATGACTGGCAGGCGATCAACATCCGTGATGCTGTCCACCACGTGTGGCAATTATTGCGTATGACACAGCAATTCCCTGACGTCACGCTGCAAACGACGGTCAGCGCAAACTTAACGCTGACGCTGCCCAGCGTTCTGCTGGAACAAGTACTGGCAAATCTGGTGCTTAACGCCGCTCAGGCAGGGGCCAGCACGGTGTGGTTTACCGCTCAACATGAGGACGACGGTATCAGCATACAGGTACAGGATAACGCCGGGGGAATCGATGAAACTCAGCTTTATCAAGCGTTCCAACCGTTTATGACTACCCGCAAAGAAGGAATGGGGCTGGGATTGGTCATATGCCAACGCCTGGTTCGCTATGCCGGCGGCGAGATTAGCATCAACAATCAACAGGCTCCAGATGGTCGGGCGGGTGTCGCGGTAAGATTACATTTTAAGCCAACACAGAAAGGGGGCGATTGTGGCGATCATTCATCTGCTGGATGACGATGTAGCCGTCACCCAGGCCTGCGCATTTTTACTGGAAAGTCTGGGATACGAGGTCCGGTGCTGGCAGCACGGAGAAACCTTCCTGGCCGAGGTCAATCTGCATCAGGTCGGGGTTGTATTGCTGGATATGCGTATGCCGGGACTGGATGGACAAGGTGTACATGACGAGATGCTACGGCGCGGCAGCACGCTGGCGGTGGTCTTTCTTACCGGGCATGGCGATGTACCGATGGCGGTCGCGCAAATGAAACGTGGAGCGGTCGATTTTCTGCAAAAGCCGGTTTCTGCCGGACCACTTCAGGTCGCGTTGGAACATGCTCTGCAGGTTTCCATTACGGCATGCACGCGCCATGAGATTGTCGCTTGCTACCAACAGCTTACCCCAAAGGAACGCCAACTGGCCGGTCTGGTGGCACAAGGGTTGATGAACCGGGAAATCGCAGATGCAATGAATATTGCGGTCCGTACCGTTGAGGTTCACCGGGCAAGAGTGATGGAAAAAATGCAGGCGGGGAGCCTGGCTGAGCTGGTTCACCGACTCCAGCAGGTTCTGTAGATTCATGACAGTTATTTGATTTTCATTGATTTTTTGTCTAATAAGCCAGACTGATATATGCTGTTGGTTTGAGCTAATGACGAGCAGGCAAATATGGGTAATCAGACCAAAGATGACGAACTGTACCGCGAGATGTGCAGAGTTGTTGGTAAAGTAGTACTGGAAATGCGCGATCTGGGACAAGAGCCTAAGCATATCGTCATTGCCGGTGTACTGAGAACCACCCTCGCCAATCAGCGTGTGCAACGCAGTGAGTTAGAAAAACAGGCCATGGAGACGGTGATTAAAGCGTTAGCCGGTTAATCCTGAAAAGGGCGGTGGAGAAAGGCTACCGCCCTGTAATTCTGCCACGGTATTCTATCAATATATATAATTCATCTTTGAAAATAA
Source organism: Citrobacter sp. wls718 (assembly GCF_005280945.1). NCBI lineage: Bacteria > Pseudomonadati > Pseudomonadota > Gammaproteobacteria > Enterobacterales > Enterobacteriaceae > Citrobacter > Citrobacter sp. wls718. The sequence goes on along the minus strand of NZ_SZWV01000004.1, from coordinate 33,497 downwards.
AAAGTGCAGAAAAATGTATTTGTCGTTATGTATTATATTATATATCGATTAAAACAAACGCTTATATTTGGAGGTGTAATCACAAATATTTGTAATGCAGATGAAATACTATTTCAACCTGCCTTAATGATAATAAATATCACTCCGCATTAATTATTCTCCTTCCCGTTTTTACTTGATAACGATCAAGGTTACAGGCTATGAATAACCACATTATTTATCCGCCTAACCCTAAAGGGTTATTCCTGTCTTGAGGGTAAAGATTCACTCCGTTTAACCACCGTCATTGATGCGATCAGGTTAGGGCAAAAATATCACGTGTTGTCGGCAACATCAGTGGCTCGATTTGGCCTGCCCGGCGCGTATAAACATGAGCACTGGATGTGTTGCTGCTACAGCGTTTGCGAAGAGGATGCGAAATAAATGAACCAGGTTGATCGTCCATTTTTAGATTGTGGTTTAACGCGACTTGAATTTCTACGGATATCAGGAAAAGGTCTGGCAGGGTTAACCATTGCCCCCGCACTGTTATCACTTTTTGGCTGTAAGCAGGAAGATGTCGATAGCGGCACTGTCGGGCTGATTAACACGCCGAAAGGAGTGCTGGTGACGCAACGTGCACGCTGCACAGGATGCCACCGCTGCGAAATTTCCTGTACGAATTATAACGATGGCGCCGTTGGCACCTTCTTTTCCCGTATCAAAATCCATCGCAACTTTTTCTTTGGTGACAACGGTGTCGGTTCCGGTGGCGGACTATACGGCGATTTAAACTACACCGCCGATACCTGCCGCCAGTGCAAAGATCCGCAATGTATGGCTGTCTGCCCGATAGGCGCAATTACCTGGAAACAGGAAGACGGTTGTATTGCGGTGGATCACAAGCGCTGTATTGGCTGTAGCGCGTGTACCACGGCCTGTCCCTGGATGATGGCGACCGTGAATACCGAAACTAAAAAATCCTCGAAATGTGTGTTGTGTGGGGAATGCGCCAATGCTTGTCCGACTGGAGCATTAAAAATTATCGAATGGAAAGAGATTACCGTTTGATGGATCGCAGGCTTGCCTGATACGCGTCATTAATTGCCAAAAAAATTGCCGCTATGTACGGAAATGCGGCCAGCAAAATGACGGGTATATCTATTAAACCTTCTAGCAAAGGAAAACATGATGGCTAATGGTTGGACAGGTAATATTTTACGGGTCAATCTCACGACGGGTAATATCACCGTGGAAGATTCCAGTAAATTTAAAAAATTTGTCGGTGGGATGGGCTTTGGTTATAAAATTATGTACGATGAAGTCCCGCCAGGCACAAAACCTTTTGATGAAGGGAATAAACTGGTTTTCGCCACCGGTCCCCTGACTGGCTCGGGCGCACCCTGCAGTTCACGCGTCAATATCACCTCATTATCAACCTTTACCAAAGGTAATTTAGTCGTTGATGCCCATATGGGCGGCTTCTTTGCGGCACAAATGAAATTTGCCGGCTATGACGCGATTGTGATTGAAGGTAAGGCGGCATCGCCTGTCTGGATCAATATCAAAGACGACAAAGTCAGCATCGAAAAAGCCGACTTCCTGTGGGGCAAGGGTACACGCGCTACGACCGAAGAAATTTGTCGCATCACCAGCCCGGAAACCTGCGTCACCGCCATCGGTCAGGCGGGAGAAAATCTGGTACCTCTGTCCTGTATGATCAACAGCCGCAACCACAGCGGCGGTGCTGGCACCGGTGCGGTGATGGGCTCGAAGAACCTGAAGGCCATTGCGGTTGAAGGCACAAAAGGGGTCAACATCGCCGATCGCAAAGAGATGAAGCGGCTGAACGATTACATGATGACCGAGCTTATCGGCGCTAACAACAACCATGTGGTGCCGAGCACGCCACAGGCGTGGGCTGAATATTCATCGCCAAACTCACGCTGGACGGCGCGTAAAGGGCTGTTCTGGGGCGCGGCGGAAGGCGGCCCGATTGAAACGGGGGAAATCCCGCCAGGCAACCAAAATACCGTCGGCTTTCGTACCTACAAGTCGGTGTTCGATCTCGGACCGGCCGCAGAAAAATACACGGTCAAAATGAGCGGCTGTCACTCATGCCCGATTCGCTGTATGACCCAGCTCAACGTCCCGCGTGTTAAAGATTTTGGTGTACCGAGTACCGGTGGTAACACCTGCGTGGCGAACTTCGTGCACACCACGATTTTCCCGAACGGCCCGAAAGATTTTGACGAGAAAGATGATGGCCGCGTGGTGGGGAATCTGGTTGGCCTGAACCTGTTCGACGACTACGGTATCTGGTGTAACTACGGGCAATTGCACCGTGATTTTACCTACTGCTACGCCAAAGGCGTTTTTAAACGCGTGCTGCCGGCTGAAGAGTATGCCGAGATCCGTTGGGATCAGCTGGAAGCGGGCGATCCTAATTTTATTAAAGATTTCTACTATCGCCTGGCGCATCGCGTCGGTGAACTCAGCCACCTTGCAGATGGGTCATATGCCATTGCCGAACGCTGGAATTTAGGCGACGAGTACTGGGGCTATGCCAAAAACAAACTGTGGTCGCCGTTTGGTTTTCCTGTTCACCATGCTAACGAGGCCTCGGCACAGGTGGGGGCGATCACCAACTGCATGTTTAACCGTGACTGCATGGCGCACACCCACATCAACTTTATCGGCTCTGGTTTGCCGTTGAAATTACAGCGTGAAGTGGCGGGTGAGTTGTTTGGCTCACAGGATGCCTACGACGAAACCAAAAACTACACCCCAATCAACGCCGCCAAAATTAAATATGCCAAATGGACGCTGCTGAAGGTCTGTCTGCATAACGCCGTCACGCTGTGCAACTGGGTCTGGCCGATGACGGTGTCGCCGCTGAAGAGTCGAAACTATCGTGGGGATCTGGATCTGGAAGCGAAATTCTTCCAGGCGGTAACCGGTGATGAAACAACGCAGGCAAGCCTGGATCTCGCCGCTGAGCGTATTTTTACGTTGCACCGTGCCTATACAGTGAAACTGATGCAAACCAAAGATATGCGCAATGAGCACGATCTTATCTGCTCTTGGGTCTTCGACAAAGATCCTAAGATCCCGGTGTTTACCGAAGGGACCGACAAAATGGATCGGGAAGATATGCGCCAGTCATTGACGATGTTCTATCAGGAAATGGGCTGGGACCCGGAACTCGGCTGCCCAACGCGTGAAACCCTGAATCGCC
>NZ_SZWV01000004.1:0-30246 GCF_005280945.1 Citrobacter sp. wls718 | reverse complement strand
TGAGGATGTGGCAGCCGATCTGGCTGCGCAGAATCTGCTGCCGGCGTAAGGAACGTGAGATGACTAACGTGAGCGACGTTCTGGTCGCCGATGAGGAAGCGTGTATAGCGCTTCCTGATGAGGTGGATAGCCAAAAACGACAGTGGCTACAGGCGTTACACCCGGCCGTAGAGCACAGCAACACGCCGCAGGTCGAAGAGCCGGTGACGGCGGAGTCGATAATGGCGGATTTTATCCGCCAGCACTCCACGTCGGGCCAGTTGGTGGCGCGCGGTGTGTTTTTGCAGCCACCTTATTCAATGCCTGAAACAGACCTTACGCTGCTGCTGGACGCCATGCATGAGCAGGCGGGAAGTGCGGATATTACCTGCGTGCAGGGTGCGGAAGATGTGTATTTCTACTCGACGCAGACCATGACGGCTAACTATGCCGACATGTGCGTGCAGGTGGTGGAAAACGATATCTGCCGGGCGATCGCCGAGGCGGTGCGCTTTGACTGCCGAACGTATCCTCGCCCGTATAAGGTCGCCATGCTCGGACAGTCGCCGTATCACTTTGCACCTCAACAGATAGCCGCGGCGCTGACCGCCATGGAAACGCACCCGGATTACGCAGATATACGCGTTGTGGAAGCGTCGAATGCGGAACCTTATCTGTTTAGCGAGCGCTTTATGCGCTACGGCAAGGCGTACGGCCTGTGTGAATGGCTTGAGGTTGAGCAGTACCAGAACCCCTGAATTGATCAGGTAAATGTCATGGAACGTGTGGACGATCACTGTCACAGCATTAGAGGATAACCCGATGTCCTTCACCCGACGAAAATTTGTCATTGGCATGGGGACGGTGATTTTTTTCACCGGCCCAGGCCAAACCTTGTTAGCAAGTACCAAAAATACGCAAGCGGTTCGTTATGTCATGATTCATGATGAGTCATTGTGCAACGGCTGTAATATTTGTGCCCGAGCGTGCAGAAAAACCAACCATGTTCCAGCCCAGGGTAGCCGTTTGTCGATTGCCCATATTCCGGTGTCGGATAACGACAACGAAACCTTGTATCACTATTTCCGCCAGTCCTGCCAGCATTGTGACGATGCGCCCTGTATTGAGGTGTGTCCGACCGGTGCTTCCTGGCGCGATGAGAATGGGATTGTGCGGGTTGACGCCGCGCGTTGCATTGGCTGTAGCTACTGCATAGGGGCCTGTCCTTATCAGGTTCGCTATCTTAATCCGCAAACCAAAGTGGCCGACAAATGTGACTTCTGCGCCGAGTCACGTCTGGCAAAAGGCTTCCCGCCTATCTGCGTGAATGCGTGCCCGGAACATGCGCTGATATTTGGGCGCGAAGATAGTCCGCAGGTTCAGGCCTGGCTGCGCGAAAACAAGTTTTACGAGTATCAGCTGGCAGGCGCCGGGAAACCCCATCTGTATCGTCGGTTCGGTCAACATTTGATTAAAAAGGATAATGTATGAACGCGTCGCAGAATGCCGAACAGTTTCATGCGCAACTGGCGCAGTACGTCCCCTTGTTTAAGCCCGACTACTGGCCCGTCTGGCTGGTGGCTGCCGGGTTAATGCTGGTGGGGATGTGGCTGGTGCTGGCGCTACACGCCATGTTGCGCTTTCGCTCTGCCAATAAAGCGTCAGCCGGGCACGGTGAGAAAGTTTATCTGTACTCGAAGGCGGTCCGCCTGTGGCACTGGTCGAATGCGCTGCTGTTTTTACTGCTGCTGGGCAGTGGTCTGGTCAACCACTTTTCTGCCGTCAGCGCCCCGGTAATGAAAAGCCTGCATGCTGTGCACGAAATCTGTGGCTTCTTGCTGCTGGCGTGCTGGATTGGCTTTGTGCTGATCAACCTGATCGGTGGCAACGGGCATCACTATATGATTAAACGCCAGGGCTGGATTGGGCGGGCGCAACGACAGACGCGGTTTTATCTGTTTGGCATTATGCAGGGTGAGGCACACCCGTTCCCGGCATCCACGCGGTCTAAGTTCAACCCGTTACAGCAGGCGGCCTATGTCGGCGTAATGTACGGACTGTTACCGCTGTTGCTGATTTCTGGTTTGCTGTCGCTGTATCCGCAAGCGGTGGGCGATCTGTTCCCGGGTGTGCGTTACTGGTTGCTGCAGGCGCACTTTGCGCTGGCGATAGTGAGTCTGTTTTTCATTTTTGGACATCTTTATCTCTGCACCACGGGACGCACGCCGGGCGAAACCTTCAGGTGCATGGTGGATGGCTATCATCGGCATTAAGCAATGATGATAACCTTTAGTGACTTACGGGCCTGGCGCGTCGGGCCCGTGTTGTACCGCTGGTTTCTGCGTTCGTTTCCGGACGGTGGCAGCTATGCGGATGTTCACCGTGCGCTTGAGCGAGAGGGTTTCGGCGACTGGGCGGACAGCCTCGTGGAATATGGCTGGTCTAAATGGTTGGATGAAGCACGTTTTGTGCAGCAGGATATTTTCGCGATGGCGCGTTTAGCCAGCCCGCAAACGGCAGACGACAACGGCAGACAGCTGGCGAGTGCAACGGACAGCGACAGCCTTGGCAGTGCAGGTGATAACGTCAAAATCGCCAGCGCCGGGTACGCCGCACAGATTGCCAGCGCGGGGTACAGCGCCCGCATTGGCAGCGTGGGGTACAATACGCATGTCGGCAGCTCCGGCAATCGCAGCAGAATCGCGGTCGCGGGAAATTCCACGCGCGTCAGCAGCGTGGGAAACGGCACGCGCATCGCCAGTACCGGCATGCGTGTGCGTATCAGTTCGTTGGGCGAGCGCAGCCGTATTGCCAGCAGCGGCGATCTCACGCAGATCGCCAGCTTTGGCCCTGAGTCAAAGATTGCTAACTGTGCTGACAATGTGCACATTATTGCCAGCGGTGAAAATGCGGTCGTTGCCAGTACCGGCGAGGTCGATTCAATCATTCTCGGCCCCGGTGGATGTGCCGCGCTTGCCTATCACGACGGGGAGAGAATGCGGTTTGCCGTTGCCATCGAGGGTGAGAATAATATCCGTGCCGGTGTGAAATACCGGCTCAACGACGACCACCAGTTCGTGGCCTGTTGAGCCGTGGCATTATTTTAGCGCGAACCGATGCCGGGCGACTTTCTCCAGCCCAAAACACAGCAGGTAGTAAACCAGTCCGGTAAAGACAAAAATCGCAGCCGGGTAAATCTGCACGCGGCTGTTCACCTGACCGGCAACCGTCGTCAGTTCAGGGACGTTGACGATAAACGCCAGCGACGTATCTTTTAGTAACCCAATAAAAATCCCCGTCAGCGATGGCAGAATATTACGCAGCACCTGTGGCAGTAAAATCAGCCACAACGCCTGAAACGGGCGAAATCCTTGAGCCACTGACGCCTCATACTGACCGCCAGGCAGCGCGTTTAAGCCCGCATACACGGAGTGCATTACCGAGGCGGCGGTAAACCAGGCTAGCGCCAGCGTGACGGTCGCCGCCCCTGGCAGATCGCTGCCTGTCAGCATGGGCAGCAGGTACCACATCCAGAAAATGACAAAAATGAGCGGAATACCGCGAATAAACTCCGCCCAGACAAACAGTCCCTTGCGCACCACGCCCGGGAACCGCCACGCGCAGCAGGCGAGGAGAATCCCGGCGGGCAGCGCCAGCACCGCAGCGCCAATTGCCATCAGTAACGTGAGCAGAACTCCCCCTGGCTGTCCCTGTGCCGCGCGTCCCCACAGGAGATAGTCCAGATTGTCGGTAATCACCGAAATATTAGCGATCATGCTGTGGACTCCGGATGCTCAAGATGTGGGTTTTTACCGCAGATCGCTTTGCCGGTACGGGCCGAGGGCCAAGTCGCGTGAGCAGCATTCCCAGCACAAGCCCAGTGAGCAGATACAGCCCGGTGCCGACGGCAAACGCTTCCAGCGCGTGGGCGTTATAACTCTCGATTTGCCGAACCTGGTAGGTCAGTTCAGCGAAACCAATACCGCTGGCAAGCGATGAGAGCTTCATTAAATTGAGATACTGCCCGACGATTGGCTGCCAGGCGTTCGCCAGGGCCTGAGGCAACAGAATATGCCGAAAGACCGCCCAGGAAGAAAAACCCTGCGCCACGGCGGCTTCCCGCTGCCCGCTGGACACCGCCTGTAAACCGGAGGCGATTTCCTCCACCAAAAAAGCTGACGTAAAAATCCCCAGCCCCCAGGCCGAACAGAGAAACTCCGGCGTTAACCACCAGACCTCTCCCGGCAGAATGGACCACGGGTGCTCAGCATTGATGAAGGTAATTACCCCTCGGGGAAGCAGATTCCATGCGGCGAAATACCAGAACATCAGTTGTACCAGTAACGGCGTGTTGCGAAAAACTGAAACCCACACGCTGACCATGCCACCGGCGATGCGATTACCCGAAAGGCGCAGGCCGAGCAGTAAGATGGCCAGCAATGTGGCGAGTACGATCCCCACCAGTGTCACCCATAGCGTGGTCAGAAAACCTGACATTATCCATTGCAGAGGTTGCCCGCTCAGCACTCCCTGCCAGTCCATTGCGTGCATTATAACGATGACTCCTGATGTAACGGGTCGAGAACTTTTTTCAGGAAACGTCGGGTCCTTGGGTGCTGCGGGCGGGTAAAGAACGCCTCGGGGGGCGCCACTTCGAGAATGTCGCCGCCATCAATGAAAACCACCCGATCGGCAATCTCGCGGGCGAAATGCATTTCGTGAGTGACGACAATCATCGTGATGCCACTATGGGCGAGGTTTTTCATCACCAGCAGCACTTCGCCGATCATTTCGGGATCCAACGCGGAAGTGGGTTCATCAAACAGGATGATTTGTGGAGAGGAGGCCAGGGCGCGGGCGATGGCAACGCGCTGTTGCTGACCGCCGGAAAGCTGTGCGGCGTAGGCCTCGGCTTTGTCAGCCAGTCCGACCTGTTCCAGCAGCTCAAGTGCGCGTTGTTTCGCCTCCGTTTTATTCCAGCCGTGAACATATTCCAGCGCCAGCGAGATGTTCTGCTGCGCCGTCAGATGTGCGTAAAGATTGAACTGCTGGAATACAAAACCAATGCGACTGCGTAACTGACGTAAGGCCGCGCCGCGCAGCTGGCCGATCGGGTGGTCATCAATGAAAATATCGCCCCCGCTAAGTGATTCAAGCTGATTGATCAGGCGAATAAGCGTAGATTTCCCTGAGCCGGAAGGGCCCAGAATGGTGACCACTTCACCGGGCTCCACGGTCAGGTTAACGTCATTTAACACCACCTGCGCGTCATACTGTTTATGCACATTGCGCAGCTCGACCCGCGCCTGACGCAACTGCGTAAAATCCGCAGCTGGCGCTGCGGAGCGAGGAAACAGACCTGAGAGCATATTACTTCGCTTCTATTTTAAAGGCGCGGGGCTGGGGATTTTTGGTTTCAGGCCCAAACCAGACATCGTAGATTTTGGCCGCCTGACCGGTCGACTCAAGCTTCAGCAGCTCGTCGTTTACCGCGTTTAACAGCGCCGTTTCGCCTTTTTTCACCCCTACGCCGATCTCTTCTTTACTCAGCAGGTCAGGTAAAATTTTGAAATCTGCTTTATCCGGTGCACCTCCTAACAGGCCCGCCAGAATAGTACTGTCCTGGGTGATGGCCTGAACATTGCCATTGCGCAGTGCGGTCAGCGCCAGCGGAATATCGTCGTAGGCCAGCACGCGTGACTGTGGGAAGCGCTGATGTAGCGCCTGTTCACCGGTAGTGCCTTTCACCGCGCCGATGCGTGCCTTGCTGTAATCATCAAGCTTGTCCGGGGATTTTGCGGGCACCAGGAACTGCTGTCCGGTGACAAAATAGGGGACCGAAAAGTCGATGACCTGCGCCCGCTCCGGCGTAATCGTAATATCCGCAACGATTAAATCGGCCTTACCGGATTGCAACAGCGGAATGCGGTTGGCCGGATTGGTTGCCACCAGTTCCAGTTTTACACCGAGTGATTTTGCCAGCGCTTCGGCAAAATCCACGTCATAGCCGACAATTTTATGTGTTTTCGCATCAACAGAGCCAAACGGTGGGTTAGCGTCGAACGTTGCGACTTTCACCACGCCTGCAGCTTTGATATCGGCCAGTTGATCGGCCTGAGCCTGCGAAGCCATCATGCCCGACGCGGACAATATGCTAAGTGCCAGGATTGATTTTTTAGCGCGCTGAATTTTCGTTGCCATCATTATATGAAATCCCTGTAGTTATTGGTTTGTGCTATTAACGCTCCCATAACTTATCGATGGCGCAAAATAAGAAAAAATTCTTATCTATATACAAAATGATATTAGTGAAATAGCTGTTAACAATGGGTAAATACAATGCAAATTATCCAGAAACGCTACTGTATTTCCATGCGGGCCTGTACCATAAACCGATAACCGATGTGGAATTGGGGGCCAGTCATGCTGCGTGATAATTTTAACGATTTCTATTATCTCAAAGAGGGCCAGGCGCTGCGTGTACGGGTTATTATTTGTATTATCCCAGTCGCAAACAGCACACCGCTGCCTTTGCACAGCTGATTGAAGCATTGCGCTATACACGCTGACTGGAGATAAAAAAAACCGGCATTACGCCGGTTCAGGGATTAGATTTTGCAGGCATCGCCGCAGTCATTATCCGCAATCATTTCCTGTGCTTTTTTGTCTGCATCTTCCAGACGTTCCGCATTGCGCTCTTGCGCTTCATCGAGCCCATCAAAGACCAGATTATCGAGATCAATTTCCATCAGTCACCTGTTCAGGTTTAGCGTTTAACATCCCCCTTATTATATTGCAAAAATGTTGCTGAACAGCAGCGATTCTTGCGATTTAGAGGCGACTATCAAATCAGATGTGCGTATTTTTCCGGTAGCGTGGTCCACAGATGTCGGTTGGCGGCGCTCAGGATGATATCCCGCATGCACTCCCGCGCCGTAACGCCTTGGCGAAGGCGAATGGCTTCCAGCAGCAGGCGGTGCTGTTCTACAGCATGCTCTGTTTCCCTGACCGAAGCCTCCTGTGTCTGTTTAAATGACAGCATCATAGCTGCTGAAAGCGCATTGCCAATCGACATCAAAAACGGGTTATGGCAGGACTTTAACAGCGCCGTGTGAAAGGCCAGATCGCCTTCCTCAAACAGCGCGATCTTATCCTGCTGTTGCCCACGCGACATCAGCGTCCAGGCCTCCTCAATGGCGGCCAAATCGCGGGCAGTGGCGTTGGCGGCGGCCAGCGCGGCGGCGTTAGGTTCGAACATTAGACGCGTTACCACCAGTTGTTCTGCGACATCAGGCGCAATACCCACTTCTTCCATCCAGCCCAGCACGTCGGTGTCGAGAAAACTCCAGAGTTCGCGCGGGTTTACCGTGCTGCGCCGTTTTGCCTGAATTGACAGCAAGCCTTTGGCTGACAGGACATGCAGCGCGTTTCGCACTGAGGTTCGCGAGGCAGAGTACTGCACGGCAAGTTCATTTTCACCGGGGAGCATCTCCCCATCGCTCAGGGTCCCGCAGATGATCTTCATTGCCAGATCGCGGGTGATCGTTTCGGAAATTGTGGCCTGGGGCGTCGTCATAGTGTGCCTTGAAGATAAGAGAGTCCTTTCATTGTAACTATAAAGCAGCAGGTAACGCATACAAGATTTTATTTCATGTCCGTTCAGATTAATAAATATAACGATTTATTGCACTTCTCGATCGCGCTCACAGATCGTTCATATAAAATTAACTACATTCTTGTAATACAAGATTGAGTTATTGAGGTTACAAGATGGCTGGGGCGTGGATTGCGATTGACTGGGGAACGTCTAACTTCCGAGCGTGGTTGATCAATGATAAAGACGTGCTGGATAAGCGCAGCGCCAACTGCGGGCTGCTTCATGTTGGACAAGGTCAGTTTGACGCGACGCTGAAAACGCTGTTAGGCGACTGGCTTACGCATGCCGCGCCGGTCATCGTGATGGCCGGGATGGTCGGCTCACAGCAGGGCTGGCATGACGTGGATTATTGTCCGATCCCAGCCGGGGTCGACAGTTTGATTTCGCGTAGCAAATATTTCATCACCTCATGGGGGAGCGAGGCGTGGATTATTCCGGGACTTCGTCAATCTTCCTCGGGTGAAATACCGGATGTGATGCGCGGTGAAGAGGTCCAGTTGCTCGGGCTGGCTTTACTGGCAGGGCTTGACGATTTTCAGGCGATTTTACCCGGTACGCACAGTAAACACGCTCGGGTCCGGCAGCGGCAGGTCACCGATTTTTCAACCTACATGACCGGTGAGTTGTACCACCTGCTGCTCGCGCATTCGCTGCTCGGACGCGCACTACCGGAAGCCGTTGAGGATGAGTCTGCTTTTTTGCGCGGCGTGAACGTTGCCCGTCGGGACCAGCCGTTAAGCCAACTGCTTTTTTCTGCCCGAACGCTGCGGCTTTCGGGAGAATTGCCTGCTTCCTCGGTAGGCGACTATCTCTCCGGCTTATTAATGGGGGCGGAGTTTACTACGGACTACTCCGGGCAAATCTGGCTTGTGGGCAGCGCGGCATTGACGCGTCGCTATCAGCTTGCCGCGACCGTGTGTGGGGTTCAGACACGCTGCATTGATGGCGATCGCTGTTTTATCGCCGGGATGCAGTCTCTTCAACATCAATTAACAGAGAAACGTAATGGACAGTTTTGATTTTGCCACGCTGTGGCAGAAAACGCCGCTGCCGATGATCGCCATTCTGCGCGGCCTGACGCCGGAGGATGCGCCTGAAATTGGTGATGCACTGCTTGAGGCGGGATTCACCTGGTTGGAGGTTCCGCTAAATTCACCACGAGCGCTCGATTCGATCACGCTGCTACGTGAACGCGCTGGCGCGCATGCTATCGTCGGGGCGGGTACCGTGTTGACGCCTGAACAGGTCGACAATGTCGTGGAGGCGGGCGGGCAGATGATTATCTCGCCAAATATGAACACGTCAGTGATCCACCGCAGCCGGGAACGTGGCGTCATCAGCTTACCGGGTGTGACGACACCGAGCGAAGCATTTATGGCGCTGGAGGCCGGAGCCAGTGGGCTGAAGTTATATCCGGCGGAAATGATCTCCCCGGAGATACTGCGGGCGATGTGCGTGGTGCTGCCACCCCATGTTGTTTGCATGCCGGTTGGCGGCGTTTCCGCCGAGGCGCAGCAGCTGAGACGCTGGTGCATGGGCGGTGCAAAAGGCTTTGGCTGCGGCGGCGGTCTGTACCGTGCGGGCGTAAGTCGTGAACAGGTTCTTCATAACGCACAGGCCTATGCGCAGGCATGGCAACAGGTAAACACCTGATCGTGCATCAATAACCCTTCAAGAGGCTGAAAGATGAATACGCGTACCCTTGATAGCGAAAATAAAAATGCGGTTTATCGTAAAGTGACCCGACGGCTGATCCCGTTTTTAATCCTATGTTATTTCTTTGCTTACCTTGATCGTGTGAACGTGGGATTTGCCAAACTCCATATGCAGGATGCGCTGAATCTCAGCGATACGGTGTATGGCATTGGCGCGGGCATCTTTTTCATTGGTTACTTTATTTTTGAAGTACCCAGTAACCTGCTGATGCAGCGCTTTGGCCCCCGTTTTTGGATAGCGCGCATTATGGCCAGTTGGGCGGTGCTATCCGCATTAACGATGTTTGTCACCACCCCAACTCAGTTCTATGTCATTCGCTTCCTGCTCGGTGTAGCGGAAGCCGGGTTCTTCCCGGGTATTGTGTACTATTTAACGTTGTGGTTTCCCTCATGGCGCTCGGCGCGCACGCTGGGTCTGTTTATTCTGGTGACTCCGCTCTCGACTATTATCGGCAGCCCGCTGTCAGGGTTGATCCTGAAAATGTTTGAAGGTGTGGGTAATCTGCACAACTGGCAGTGGTTGTTCCTGGTGGAGGCGATCCCCTCATTCCTGCTGGCGTTTGTGGTACTGCGTTATCTCGACAACGATGTGAAATCGGCGACTTGGTTATCGGACCAGGAGAAAGCAGTAATTGAGCAAGATCTGCAAAAAGACCAGTTGGATAAAGACGCCGCCAATGCGGGAATGCCACAACATAGCCTGTCTGCGATGTTGCGTAACCGCTTTGTCTGGCTGCTGGCGGTGATCTTCTTTAGCTTCAACATTGGCTACTACGGGATTAACTTCTGGCTGCCGTCGATCATAAAAAGCTCAGGTGTGCAGGATGATTTAACGATTGGTCTGCTGGCAGCAGTTCCCTATATCTTCGGCGCAGCCTTCATGTTGTGGAACAGTCGTCATTCGGATTTGAAACAGGAGCGTCGCTGGCATATTGCGATCCCGGCAATCGTTGGCGCCATTGGACTGACATTCAGCGCCCTGAATGAAGGTTCAACGTTCTGGATGATGGCGTGGATCTGCGTGGCGATGTCCGGCACGTTATCACTGATTCCCACCTATATCAGCTTGCCTGGGACGCTGCTTTCGGGCACGGCCGCCGCCGCTGGCATCGCATTAGTCAACTCCATCGGTAATCTGGCCGGGTTCTTTGGCCCCACGGTTCTCGGCTGGCTGAAGGACACCACCGGCAGTACCAGCAGTGGATTGTACATTCTGGCGGGATTTCTGGTGCTGTGCGCACCGCTAATTTTCCTCATCCCGGCTCGCCTGGTTAACCCTCGCGATCGAAAAACGGCGGTACAGGCAGAAAACACCGTATTAACCAAAAGAGGTCATATATGAGCAGTTGTGGCAGCGGATGTGGCGGTTGTGGTGGCGAACACTTCAATCCGATCCTCAGTGGTGATGATGGCGCGTTAAAGCGCGCCCTCTACAAATCGATGGGCCACACGGACGAGCAACTTCGCCGTCCGGTGATTGCCGTAGTTAATAGCTACACCAATGCGACGGCGGGGCATGCCAACCTCAATGAGCTGACCGCGCATGTACTGAAAGGGATTGATGAAGCGGGCGGGGTGGGGATGGTATTTGGCACTATCGCCCCCTGCGACGGCATTGCCGAAGGGCATCTCGGCATGCGCTATATTCTGGCGGCGCGTGAAATCATCGCCAGTTCGATAGAAGTGATGATGCGTGCCCACCGCTTTGATGGCATGGTGCTGCTGGGCTCGTGCGACAAAATTGTTCCGGCTATGCTGATGGCGGCGGCGCGACTCGATATTCCGGCGATTCTGCTGAACGGCGGGCCGATGTATCCCGCAGAATATAAAGGCAAACACTGGGACGGCAATATTGTCACCGAGGCCATTGGCTGGAAACGTCGTGGCGAAATTGATGATGCTGAGTTCCGCCATATTGAGGATATTGCGGAGCCGGGACACGGTTCCTGCACCATGTACGGTACCGCCAATACCATGTGCTGTATTGCGGAAGTGCTGGGCATGAGCCTGCCGGGGAGCAGTACGTTGCCCGCTATCTCGGGTGAACGACGGGAGTGCGCCTATGCAACAGGGATGACCGCAGTCGATTTGGTGAAGCGCAGTGTGAACGCCCGTCAGATTATTACGCGCGAATCTATCCTTAATGCGATGACCTATTTATTGGCGACGGGGGGATCAACGAACGCCATTCTGCATCTACAGGCCATTTATTACGAAGCGGAACTGGGCCATCTTCCTCTCTCGGAATTTGACGCCCTCAGTCATCAGGTGCCACTGGTAGCCTCGCTTTATCCTGCATCGGAATACGACATGATCGATTTCTGGGAAGCGGGAGGCGTAGCGGCGGTGGAAAAAGAGATCGTCAATCTGCTCGATCTCACTTGCCTGACGGTGAATGGGCAGACAAAAGGAGAATGGCTGAGAGACGTTCCGGTCACCCGTCGCCCGGAAGTGATTCATACTCTGGCAATCCCGGTGCGAAATGAGTCAGGCGTCGCCGTGCTGCACGGCAATCTTTCGCCGATGGGTTGTGTGGTGAAACCTGCAGCGGTCCCGGATCATTTGATGGTATTCACCGGGCCGGCCGTGGTCTTTAACAGTGAAGACGACGCGGTGGCGACGATCCTCTCGGGCGATATCCAGCCCGGCAGCGTGCTGGTCTTGCGCTATGAAGGACCGAAAGGTGGGCCCGGGATGCCGGAAATGTACAAGCCAATGAAATTCCTCGAAGGGATGAACCTCTCTGATTCCTGCGCGCTGATCACTGACGGGCGTTTTTCAGGCTCGAATCGCGGACTATTCGTGGGGCATATTTCGCCCGAAGCCAGCGATGGCGGTGTACTGGCGTTGGTTGAAAACGGTGACTCCATCAGCATTGATATTCCAAAGCGCACCTTAACGCTGAATGTGGCCGAGTGCGAGCTGAACGAACGTCAGCAACGTTGCCAACTGGTGCATAAAGAGGTCCCCCGCGGCTTCTTGCGGCTGTATCGTCGCTGGGCGTTACCGGCAGCGCAGGGGGCTGTGCTGGCTGACAGGGAGGACTTTTTATGAGTTCGGTCGATAACATTCGGGGCGTAAATCCCATTGTGGCGATGCCGTTTACGCCGCAAGGTGACGTTGATAGGGTGAGTTTTCGCCGCCTGTTAGCCCATCTTAGTGCCACCGGCGTTAACGGCCTGACGCTGTTTGGCATTGCCAGCGAATTTCCCAAGCTTGACGACAGTGAGCGAGGGCAGCTGGCGGAAACCTTTCTGGCTGAACTGGCGGATAGCCGCGTGTTTCGCGCGATCTCTGTTACTGACCACAGCACCGACCTTGCTGTACGTCGGGCGCGTCGGTATCAGAGTATGGGGGCTGACGCGCTGATGCTTTTGCCTCCGTTTTTCCTGCAACCGTCACTTGCGGCCGTTCAGGCGCATATTTCTGCGGTGCTGGAGGCGGTGACTATTCCCGTGATGGTGCAATACGCACCGGGTGAGACCGGATTTCCGGTCACGCCAGTGCAGTTAGCCGAGGTGGCCAAACGCTATCCGCACGCGGTATTTAAGATTGAATGTAATCCGCCGGTGGCGTACACGCGCGAGTTTCTCCTGCATGCACCCGACGCCCACGTACTGAACGGCTACGCCGGTCTGTATATGCTACAAATGCTGGAAGTTGGAGGGAAAGGAGTGATGCCGGGGTGTTCGTTCAGCGAAATTTATGTGCGTATTTATCGTCACTGGCTGGCCGGAGAGCCGCAGCAGGCCGCGCAATTACATGACGCGCTGTTACCCTATATCCAGCGCTGGATGCAGCATTGTGAATACATCATTCAGATTGAAAAAACGATATTGCTACGTCGGGGGATTATTGCTGATGAGTATTGTCGAAAACCCGGCTGGACCTTAACGGATGAGGATATAAATACAGTCGATCGCTTTATTAAACAGTTCGGTTTGTCGGTGCTGTCCGAACCGATAACCTGACATGCACGCCAACGCCGCGCCCCTGAACTGAAACACCGCTCCGGTGCGCGGCGGACCTCGCTAACCACCTCTTTTGTGTCCGTTTTTTAACCCGTCACAACTCGCAAAAATGTTAATAATATGTTTCGCAATCATGCGGCAAGCCTGTTTATTCAGGAACGTGATGTGCGATCATTTTTAACAATATCATGACAAAATCACTATACATATAACTTAATATCTTTTATACATTAATCGTTAACCCCTGTGACTATTCCACAAAAGAGAAAGAGATATGGAACAGATACCTGATAATAAAAACGATAATTTTCAAAAAGATGGCAAAGAGCAGTTCAACCGTTCGATCGGACTTATCTCTAACTTTGCGCTGGGTTTTACCTACCTGTCGCCACTCACCGCCGTGTATTCGCTGTTTGCGCTTGCCGTAACGCTGGCAGGGCCACCGGCGGTATGGTGGATTTTAATCGTCGCCTGTGGGCAGCTTCTGGTTGCGCTGGTGTTTGGCGAAGTGGCGTCTCAGTATCCGATAACCGGAGGGCTGTATCCCTGGGCCAGAAGGTTGTGGGGGAAAAAATATGCGTGGATCGCCGCCTGGATTTACCTGTGGGCGCTGGTGGTGACCATCACCTCAATCGCGGAATACACCTCTACCTTCGTCGAGTCATTATTCCACTATGGTCAGACTCCGGCCACCATGCTGCTGACATCCGTGGTGCTGCTGCTCTTGATGATGGCGGTGAATATGTCCGGGACAAAGAATCTTGCCCGGGTCGCCAAAATTGGTTTCTGGTGTGAGATCGTCAGCGTGATTGCGCTGGGGATTTACCTGCTGATATTCCACCGTTCACAGCCATTCTCGGTGATATTTGATTCAATGGGCGTGCTGGCCCAGGACGGGAGCTACTCCACCGCCTTTATGTCTGCCGCGCTGATGGGCCTGTTTATGTTCTTTGGCTTTGAAGCCTGCGGCAACGTTGCGGAAGAGGTGAAGAACCCAAGCAAAAAAATCCCGATTGCGATGATCCTGAGTATCGTGTTTGGTGCGATCTCGGCCATTATTTCCGTCATGGGGTATCTGCTGGCTTCGCCAAATCTGGTCAGTATTGTCAACGGTAAAACGGCCGATCCGATCCCGGCTATCCTCAATGAGGCCCTGGGGGAAACCGGCGCGACGATCTTTATCATCGTCGCGATTATCGCCATGCTGTCGTGTATTCTGTCTCTCCAGGCTGCGCTGAGCCGCCTTATCTTCTCTTTCTCCCGTGACAGAATGCTGCCGGGAAGCGAGTGGATGTCCAAAATCTCTAAAAATGGTGTTCCCGATAATGCCATGGTGGTCAGTTGCTTACTGCCGGTGATTATCTGTGTTTGGGTCTATTTCCAGCCCGATAATCTGTCGCGCATTACCGCGTTTGCTGTTATCGGAATCTATATTTCCTTCCAGATGGTCGTGCTGGCAGCGCTGCGCCAGCGCCTGAAAGGCTGGAAACCGGCGGGTGAGTGGACCATCGGTGGTTGGGGGACTCTGGTTAACGTGCTGGCGTTAGCTTACGGGTTGTGCGGGATTTGGCTGCTGGCCCAACCCGCTGACAGCAGTGATTTCATCGACCGCTGGACGGTGCTGTTTGGCCTGGCGATTGTGGTGGGTTCGGGGCTTATCTACATGTTCCTGACGCGTCCGTTTGGTCGCTCTGCTGCGCCGGAAAATGATGCGATAGCCTACGCAAACAAGCTCAATATGGGGCAGGATAATTAAACAAAGGGCCTTCGGGCCCTTAGAGCCTATCCCCTTAATGTTGATAGTGGTAAAGAATGAAGTAGTCGCTCTGATACACAATACGGGTATTCGTCGGTGACAGTAATTCTCCCACGCGACAGCGCGGCCAACTGGAAAAGATAATCCGGTTTTCCAGATTGGTCAGAATGACATAGTCAGGTTGGGGGCAGGAGAGCAGTTCTGCCTCGATCTGGCTAACCAGCAGATCGACAGCGGCGACGCCAAGAAACTGGTCATGGTAGTAAACGGGCACCGCCGAGGTCAGTGTGTAAGAAATGTTGCAGATATAGTCGACGTAAGGCCCGTGAATATAGGCTTCACCTGCAGGAGGAGAATGCTTAAACCACTCGAAGGTTCTGAAATCCAGCCGCTGTTGGGTGGCCTGATCTAAATCCAGATGCGCCTGACTCAGACCGTTATCTTTCTTATACCACCACTCCAGCAGCCAATACTCGTTGCGGGTTGGCGTATTCTCAATATGGCTGGCGAATCCGGCACCCGAGCAATAGTGATTGTGATTCAGCGTGTGTTTAATGTGCCGCTGAACAGTGGCTCTCACTGCCGGGTCGAGGACCACCTCTGCCGAGCCTTTTTGTACACCGGCAATCGCCTCGTGGATGCTCCTCGCCAGCGCAACGGTAGACTCTACGGTAGAGACAGTAATATCATCAATTTTACGGATTAATGCGCTAAGGGATGTCGAAGAGCTCATGGTCTTTCCTGCCTTCACTGATGGTCAGTTCGCGTTATATTTCAGCTTTTTTTCAATAAGATAATAGGTACAGGTATCGATAATCTGGGTGGCAAACTGCACCGATTCTGTCTCATTATGCGCGGCCAGCGCATCGGCCAGCGCCGAATAGAGCGCAATGATCTCGGCGTGAATAGTGCCAGAACGATAGAGTATAGCGACCAGCGAAGCCCACTCCGCCTGCACCTGCAGCTCCTGGTTCGCCAGCCGCGCTGAATGCGAACTGGCGGCGATCGCCAGCAGGCAACGCATATCGGCCTGAGTCATTAATTCGGGTGAATCAGCCTTTCTTAACACCTCAACAAACTCGCGAAATTTAGCGATATCCGCATTGGTCATGCGCCGGGAGGCCAGCCTGGCGCTGTGGCTGATAATGGCGCAATGCATTTCGCCTAAGTCGGAAAGGTAATCGGTGCCAATCGATTTAAACGGATGCAGGACGCTATTTTTGCCATCAATATTTTCGCAAACGAAGCTGCCGCCATTTCGGCCACGAACCGTATGGATAAGATTATTAGCCCGAAGCGTGTTGAGTGCTTCTCTGATGGTGATATGTGAGACGCCCATCATCTTTGCCAGGTCGGTTTCGTTGGGCAGTTGCTCTTTTGGCTCGAGCAATCCCGTAATGATGGCGTTTGAAAGGCGCTGCACAATCTGGTCGGAACGACTGACCTGCCCGATAGGCGCAAATATGACCGCATGAGTAATCATAATCTTTTCTGCACTCAATTCCCTGAAACAACAACCCTTTCTAACACAAGCCTGTCAGGCAAGGAAGGTCAGAATGGTCGCGTTATTTTACCTGCCCATGCACAAAACCGTTGCACAGGCGGATGTGTGTCCCGTTAGCGTCAAATGACGATGAATAACCTTACCGCGAAAATGTAAAATTTAAGTTAAAAATGCGACGTTTATCATACTGTCAATGTTGCGCATTTGAAAAAATTTTACAATATATATATTACATAAGATTCTTTATGTATTAACGGGCAGGAGACAGTCATGAAAACCCTGAAGCATTTTATTAACGGACACTACGTGGCGGGCAGTACCGAAGACGCGTTTGAGCTGGTCAGCCCGGTGGACGGTGAAACATACGCGTTATCGCCCAATGGTGGGGCAGCAGAAGTCGATCTGGCCTACTCGGCCGCCGCTGCCGCGTTCAGTATCTGGAAGAAATCGACGCCCGCACAGCGGCAAAAAGCGCTTCTGGCGCTGGCTGATGAAATCGAACGCAATGTAGAGCGACTGGTTAACGCCCAGAGTCAGGAAACTGGACAGCTGCGCCATTTTATTGAGAAAGAAGAGATCGCGGCCTCCTGCGACGCCATTCGATTTTTTGCCGGTGCCGCGCGCTGCCTTGAAGGGAAGGCTGCCGGTGAATATTCTGCCGGGTTCACCTCAACCATTCGTCGCGAACCGCTGGGTATTGTGGGGCAAGTCACGCCGTGGAATTACCCGTTTATGATGGCGGTGTGGAAGATAGCCCCTGCGCTGGCGGCAGGCAATACGGTGGTGCTTAAACCGAGTGACACCACGCCGGTCAGCACGCTGCTGCTGGCTGAGCTGGCCGCGCCGCTGTTCCCGAAAGGGGCGTTAAATGTGGTATTAGGGAAAGCCAAAACCGGTTCGCTGGTGGTGTCGAACCCGACGGCCTCACTGGTTTCGATTACTGGCTCGGTACGTGCGGGTCTACAGGTGGCCGCGTCGGCGGCGGCAAACCTGACCAAAGCCCATCTGGAGTTGGGCGGTAAAGCGCCCGCCGTGGTATTTGCCGACGCGAATATCGACAGGGCGATTGAGACGATCGCTACCGCCGGCTTTTTCAATGCCGGGCAAGATTGTACTGCCGCCACGCGAATTCTCGTCGAGCAGTCCGTTTATGCTGAGTTTTTGGAAAAATTGATCCAGAAAACAAAAAGCATCAAATTTGGTCCCCCGCAGGATAGGGATGCGCTATATGGCGCGTTGAATAGCCGGAACCAACTGGAGCAGGTGCAAGGTTTTATTGCGCGTCTGCCTGCGCATGCAAAAATTGAAACGGGTGGCAGAGCAGGGCCCGGACCGGGCTTCTACTTTGAGCCAACCATCATCTCCGGTCTGCATCAGCACGACGAAGCCATTCAACATGAAGTGTTTGGTCCGGTAATGGCGATTCAGTCCTTTTCGACTGACGAAGACGCGTTGCACAAAGCCAATGATGTGGAATACGGCCTGGCCGCAAGCGTCTGGACCGGTAACCACGGCCGCGCACAGCGTTTTTGCATTGGCCTCGATTTTGGCACGGTGTGGATCAACAACCATATTCCACTGTGTGCGGAAATGCCGCACGGCGGGTTCAAGAAATCCGGCTACGGTAAAGATCTCTCCTCTTATTCACTCGATGAGTACACCCGAGTGAAACATATCATGTGCGATATTTCTGAATAGCGGGTAATACGATGAAAACATTAAAAATAGCTGCGCTGTCGCTGGTGATGTTCTCGGGGTTTAGTCTGGCAGACAGCTCCCCGCTGAACACCGTAAAAGCGTATATGGCGGCCTGGAATGCGCATAACGCGCCGCTCGCAGCGCAGTATCTGGCCGACGACGCGGTCTATTACGATGCCGCCGCCGGGGAGCCGATAACTGGCAGGGAAAAAGCCGAGAAAGAGGTGATTGGAGCATTCATTAAGGCTGTCCCGGATCTGAACTGGAAAATGGTCGGCAAACCCGTCTATGACGAAGATACCGTGGCATTTCGTTGGGAGTTCTCGGGTAAAAATAGCGGCGAATGGGCAGGAAGTCCGCCGACAAATAATCCGATCAAATTTGAAGGCGTCAGCTATATTCATGTTAAGGCAGGAAAAATCACCTGGCAGGGTGATTATTATGATTCTAAAAAACTGGATGAAGACCTCAAGCCAGTGAAGTAGTCGGTGGTCCCCCTTGTGAGAGGGGGAACCTCTCATTTGTGCTGTGTTTAGGGCAGTGTGTGCGTGGCAAAAGGACAAGTTAATGGCAATTACCCGACGTGATTTTCTCAACGGTGTGGCGGTCACCATCGCCGCGGGGCTGACCCCTCTGGATATGGTCAGAGCGGCAGGAAAAGAACATGAATTTATCGATGGAAGTTATTACCCTCCCAGCCTGACGGGGCTGCGTGGTAACCATCCGGGCTCGTTTGAAATGGCTCACGCGCTGGGCCGGGAACAGAAAAAATTTGATTTAACGGCGCTTCCGGTCGAGGAAGAGTACGACCTGGTGGTGGTTGGTGGCGGCATTAGCGGGCTGGCGGCCGGATGTTTCTGGCGGCAACTTGTCGGGCAAAACAGCAAGGTTCTGATCCTCGACAACCATGATGATTTTGGCGGCCACGCCAAACGTAACGAATTTAGCACAGCCGGAAAAAAACTGATCGGCTATGGCGGCAGTGAGTCGTTTCAGTCGCCAGCGCATAATTTCAGCCCGGACGTACAAAAGCTGATGGAAACACTCGGCGTGAGCGCCACCAAGCTCAAAGAGAGTTTTGACGTCAACTTCTATCCAGACTGGCAGCTCAGTCGCGGTGTCTTTTTCGACAAAAAGAATTTTGGCGAGACCAAAATTGTCAGCGGCGATCCGGGACGCGCGGTTTCTGACGATATTCCACCGGACCGGCTCAACGGTCGTAAGATTGAAGACTTTATCAATGATTTTCCGTTGAGTGAGAGCGACCGAAAAGCGCTTATCGATCTGCATGTACGCCCTGGCGACTACCTTCCGGGCATGACGGTCGAGGAGAAAAGTAGTTGGCTGGATACCCACAGCTACAGTGAATTTCTGGCCACGAAAGTCGGTTTAAGCAAAATGGCACTGCTCTATTTCCAGCAGCGCTCCAACGATTTCTTTGCTATCGGCATTGAGGGCATTTCCTGTAGCGATGCCCGGGCATGCGCCTTACCGGGCATGGAAGCGTTAGGTCTGCCGCCGCTGGACGGCGAGTCACTGGCCGACCTCGAAGAGCCGTATGTTTATCACTTCCCCGATGGCAACGCGGGACTGGCGCGAATAATGGTCAGATATATGCTCCCGGATGCCTTGCCGGGGACCACCATGGAGGATTCCGTCCTCGCCAGATTGCATTACGAAAAGCTGGATCTGCCGGAAAATACCACGCGTTTGCGCCTCAACAGTAGCGTGATTAATGCGGCCAACGTGCCGGGCGGCGTGGCCGTAACCTATCTGCGTGACGGCAAATTGCATCGTGTGCACGCAAAAAACGCCATCATGGCGGGTTATAACATGATGATCCCGTACCTGGTGCCGGAAATGCCGAAACAACAACAGGCAGATCTCAAGCTGAACGTAAAGGCGCCGCTGGTGTACACCAACGTAGTGGTGAAAAACTGGCAGGCGTTTAAGCAACTCGGCGTACATGAGTTTTATTCCCCGGCTGCGCCGTACAGCCGCATTAAGCTCGACTATCCAGTCAGCATTGGCGGCTATCAGCACCCGGCGACCCCGGACGATCCGATGGTGATTCATATGGTCTATGTGCCAACCTATCCGGGCAGTAACTTACCGGCGAGAGAACAATTCCGCCTGGGACGGGCCTATCTGCTGGGGACCACGTTTGCTGCGC
Source organism: Citrobacter sp. wls718 (assembly GCF_005280945.1). Lineage (NCBI taxonomy): Bacteria > Pseudomonadati > Pseudomonadota > Gammaproteobacteria > Enterobacterales > Enterobacteriaceae > Citrobacter > Citrobacter sp. wls718. The sequence goes on along the minus strand of NZ_SZWV01000004.1, from coordinate 9,793 downwards.
ATGAAGAGATGATCCGTGGTCAGTTGCAGGAGATGTTTGGCTCGACAGGCTTTGACAATCAACGTGATATCGCGGCTATTACGGTTAACCGCTGGGCACATGGCTATGCCTATTACGCCAACCCGCTGTTCGACGACATGGATGAAATGGAGAAGGTTGTTGAGCGGGCACGCCAACCCATCGGCCGAATTGCGATTGCTAACTCTGATGCCGACTGGAGCGCGTATGCACATGCGGCGATCGATCAGGCATTGCGGGCGGTTAACGAACTCAAGGGTATGAGGTGATCTATGCGTAATGTAACCGTTCTTGTCGCCTGTTTGTTTAGCGCGACGGTTTCCGCCGCGGACTCTCACGGTGAGTACATCGCCAGAATTTCAGACTGTGTAGCCTGTCACACCGCTGAGGGTGGGGACGCGATGGCAGGGGGCAAAAAGTTTCCCACGCCGGTCGGTGATATTTTCTCGACAAATATCACGCCGGACAAAACCCACGGCATCGGTAACTATTCCTACGAGGATTTTGAAAAAGCGGTGCGTCAGGGCATTGCCAAAGATGGACATCCGCTTTACCCGGCCATGCCATATCCGTCTTACGCAAAGCTCTCCGACGAAGATGTCCAGACGCTGTATCGCTACTTTATGCATGATGTCACGCCGTCTGCGACAGCAAATAAAGAGAATGAGATCCCCTGGCTGATTTCAGCCCGCTGGCCGCTGCATATCTGGAACTGGCTCTTTACCGACGCTCCTGCAACGGCTGCGGTAGGTAGCAACAGTACCGATGCCAGTGCCGCGCGGATCCAGCGCGGAGCTTATCTGGTTGAAGGACCTGGCCACTGTGGCTCCTGCCATACCCCGAGGGGAATGGCGATGAATGAGAAAGCCTATACTCATGCCGATGCACAGTACCTGAGCGGGGCGATGATTGACGGCTGGTATGCGCCGTCCCTTCGGGGCACCGGGATGTCTGAGCAGGAGTTAACGTCGCTGTTACTGACCGGTAAAAGCAAGCATGCTGCGGTTTCGGGTTCAATGGCTGAAGTCGTCAGTGAGAGTACACAATACCTGACGGATGAAGATGCAGCAGCGATTGCACAGTATCTGCGGAGCCTGAAAAACGTCAAACCGGAGCCGACACGAGCGGGCACCACCACGGCGTCCTGGTCGAATTCACCGCAGGCGGGAAAAGTGGTCTACAACCGTTATTGCTCGACCTGTCACGGTCTGGAAGGCAAGGGCACGGATAACAACGCGCCGTCACTGATCCACAATCCGCTGGTGATGGTTGACGATCCGACCCCGCTGTTCAGGGTGATTTCGCAGGGCGCGGAAACGCCGACCACGCGGGGCAACGTGTCGTTTAAGATGCCAGCGTATAACGGATTGCTGACCGAAGTTGAGATGCGCGATGTGATCAACTATGTACGAAAAAGTTGGGGTGAAGGCAATGGCGAGGTCAGTCAGGAGGAGCTTGCCGGACTTAAACCAGCTACACACTAAGCGTTATGCCTGATGGCGCTGCGCTTATCCGACCTATAAAAACCGTATTGTAGGTCGGATAAGACGCGTTAGTGACGCCATCCGGCAACGTTTATCCTACGTTTGCCTTGATAATGCCCGCCAACCGGGAAAACGCCGCGGCCATCTCATGTTCTTCAATACTGGCAAAACCCAGCAACAGACCGCTGCGTTTCTCTTCGTTGACGTAGTAACGTGACAGCGGTCGTACCAATAACCCCTGCGTATTCGCCAGCTGTGCAATCATGCTGTCGTCGGCATGGGCTGGCAATTGTAATATCAGATGCAGCCCGGCGTTACTGTTGAACGGTCCCAGATAATCCTCTCCGAGTTGTGTGGCGATCAGGTCCACCAGCGTCTGACGACGGCGGCTGTACAGTTGGCGCATTTTACGGATATGCGCGGCGTAGTAGCCTTCGCGGATAAACTCTGCCAGCGCGGCCTGAATCAAAAGGTGTCCGCCGCGATAGAGGTCGTTATGCACTTTCTTCAGCGGTGCAGCGAGCGGTTTGGGCAGCACAACATACCCGAGTCGGAGGGCAGGATAGAGCGTTTTGCTGAATGTGCCGATGTAGATAACTGGACTTTCTTCCTCCAGTCCTTGCAGTGAAGGAATAGGCTGCCCCGAAAAGCGAAACTCGCTGTCGTAGTCATCTTCCACGATCCAACTGCGTGTTTCACGTGCGCGAAACAGTAACTGCCGTCGCCGGCTCAGGCTCATCACCGACCCCAGCGGATACTGATGTGACGGTGTCACAAAAATCAGCTTCGGGGACACCGCTGACGACACTGGCGGTACCATGCCCTGTTCATCAACCGCCATCGCCGAGAAGTTAACCGCGTTGATGCGCAGAATATTTTTGATTCCCCAATAGCCTGGCTCTTCAATCCAGGCGTTATCGCCAGGGTTACACAGGGTGCGGGTCACCAGATCCAACGCCTGGTGAATGCCTTCGGTGATCAGTATCTGTTCAGGAGCACACCTGACGCCGCGCGCGGTACGCAAATAGTCCGCCAGCGCTTCTTTTAGTTCACCGTCGCCACCCGCCGCATCATAGGTGAGAAACTCCGGGCGCAGGCGTCTTGCCAGCCGGTCCTGAATTTTTTTAAGCGTGCGGTGGGGGAAATGTTGCACATCCGGAACGCCAGGAATAAACGCCCCCCACTGGCGCGGGCTGGCGCTGGCATTACCGAGCAGCTCCAGGCAGCGGGTGGACAGGCTGGCGCGGTCTTCCTGTGCGGGGGGCGCGTTTTTTTTATCGGGCCGTTGCGCGAGGTTGTCCAGCACGCTGTCGGTGACAAACGTGCCGCTGCTGGTACGTGCAGAAATATACCCTTCGGCCTGCAGTTGCTCATACACTCGCAGGACGGTATTGCGCGATAACGCCAGTTCGCCCGCCAGATCGCGCGAAGGTGGCATACGGGTGGCGGGTTTCAAGCTGCCTTCAAGAATGCAGCTGCAGATGGCGGCATACAAACGCCGGTGCAGTTTCTCGTCGGTTTGCTGGCTAAATGCATGCTTGATCACATCTCCGGCAAGTGAACGCATTTGGATCCTTAAAATAAAACGATTTGGCTCTCGATTAAAGTACCAGATGGCGTCTAGATTTAAAGGGTAATTCAACCCTGAATGTGTTTATGAACAAGGTGTAGAGAATGAATAATAAAAACCTGCAACAACGTCGTCTGGATGCAACCCCGCGTGGCGTGGGCGTAATGTGTGACTTTTTCGCCCAGTCGGCAGAAAACAGCACCATTACCGATATCGAAGGCAATCAATATATTGATTTTGCTGCCGGGATTGCCGTCCTGAATACCGGACACCGTCATCCTCGTATGGTGCAGGCGGTTGAAGCGCAACTTCAAGCCTTTACCCACACGGCCTATCAGATTGTCCCGTACGAAAGCTACGTCTCGCTGGCGGAGAAAATCAATGCGGCCGCGCCGATTGACGGTTTGCGTAAAACCACGTTCTTTACCACCGGCGCAGAAGCTGTCGAAAACGCGGTTAAAATTGCCCGCGCACACACCGGCCGTCCCGGCGTGATCGCGTTTGGCGGGGGATTTCATGGCCGTACCTATATGACGATGGCGCTGACCGGCAAGGTCGCACCGTATAAAAAAGGCTTCGGGCCGTTCCCGGGATCGGTTTACCACGCACCGTATCCTTCTGAGTTGCAGGGCATCACCACCGCAGATTCGATAAAAGCCATCGAGCGTTTGTTTAAAGCTGATATCGACGCCAGCCAGGTCGCAGCGATTATCTTCGAACCCGTCCAGGGTGAAGGGGGCTTTGTGGTGGCCCCACCTGAATTCGTTGCCGCTATTCGTCGCATCTGCGATGAGCACGGTATTGTGATGATTGCCGATGAAGTCCAGAGTGGTTTTGCCCGCACCGGCGAGCTTTTTGCCATGGACCATTACGCCCACAAAGCCGATCTGATGACCATGGCGAAAAGCCTGGCGGGCGGTATGCCGCTGTCTGGCGTGGTCGGCAAAGCCGAAATTATGGATGCCCCTGCACCGGGTGGTCTGGGCGGTACCTATGCCGGTAACCCGCTCGCCGTGGCGGCCGCTCACGCGGTGCTTGATATCATTCATGATGAGCAACTGTGCCAGCGAGCAGCGGCGCTGGGTGAACAACTGCGTGCCACGCTGACCGATGCCCGTGCGTGGTGTCCGGAACTTGCCGAAGTGCGTGGGTTAGGATCGATGATTGCCGCTGAGTTTTGTGATGCCAGCACCGGAGAGCCTTCTGCGGCCACGGCGCAACGCGTACAGAAGAAAGCCCTTGAGCAGGGGCTGCTGCTGCTTACCTGCGGCCAGTACGGCAACGTGATCCGTTTCCTTTACCCGCTGACCATTCCGCAGGATCAGTTCGTAAAAGCGCTGGAAATTATTAAATCCGTCACTAAATCGTGATAGTGCGCGTATAGCGTCAACCCTGGCCGACGGTGGTACACATCGTCGGCTTTTTTGTTCCTGTCGGTTTATCAACGTCAATTGATCTTCATCGGTAGAGTTACCTGATTTATTGGAAATGCGTTGCCAGATACCTCGTTATATAATTTAATGCATATCGATTTTTCTCCTGTCCAGATGGTATCTATGTTAACTCTTCGTTCATTTTTGCTGGTATGCGCCAGCATGTTGTTTGCGTTTTCGGCGCAGGCAGACCGCACGATAACCGATCAGCTTGGCCGCCAGGTCACGATCCCCGATAGCGTCAATAAGGTGGTGGTGTTACAACACCAGACGCTGAATATTCTGGTTCAACTGGATGCCACGCAGGACATTGTCGGCGTGATGTCGAGCTGGAAAAAACAGCTTGGACCGGCGTTCGCCCGCTTTATGCCGACGATTACGACCCTGCCGACGCCGGGCGATCTCACCAGCGTGAATATTGAAAGCCTGCTGGCTACCCACCCGCAAGTGGTGTTTGTTGCCAACTATGCACCTGCCGAGATGATTCAGCAGATTCAGAATGCCGGGATTCCGGTGGTGGCTATCTCATTACGTCAGGATGCTGCTGGCCAGCAGAACAAAATGAACCCGACTATGGCTGACGAAGAGCAGGTCTACAACGAAGGCTTAAAGCAGGGGATTCGCCTGATTGCCGACGTGGTGGGACGTAAACCGCAGGCTGAAACGCTGATCGACTACGTTTTTTCGGCCAGGGCTAAATTCAATGCGCCGGTGGCGGCGATTGCACAGGCGCAAAAAGTCCGTATCTATATGGCCAACCCCGATCTCATGACTTACGGTGCCGGAAAGTACACGGGCCTGATGATGCAGCATGCCGGAGGGCTAAACGTGGCTGCGGCGAGCGTTAAAGGCGCGCGGCAGGTTTCGCTGGAGCAGGTGTTAGCGTGGAACCCGCAGGTGATTTTTGTCCAGGACCGCTACCCGCAGGTGGTGACGGAGATCCTAAACGATCCCAACTGGCAGAACATCGATGCGGTAAAAAATCATCGCGTCTGGCTGATGCCGGAATACGCCAAAGCCTGGGGATATCCGATGCCGGAAGCGCTGGCGCTGGGTGAATTGTGGATGGCAAAAAAACTCTATCCGGATGCCTATAAAAACATCGATGTTGATGCGCAGGCACAGGATTACTACCATCGTTTTTACCGCGTGAACTGGCAGTCCGATGCCGCTAAGTAATCGCGCTTTCCCCCTGCAACCGATACTGATTACCGTGGTGCTACTGCTGGGTGTTGGTTCACTGTGTGTGGGGCAATATCCGCTGTCGCTGCGCGATGTGTTCTCACTGTTGAGCCATTACGCAGACTCGCAGGGTATGGCGCACCAGGTCGTCTGGACCGTCAGACTCCCGCGTATTTTGATGGCACTGCTGGCGGGCGGCGCGCTGGGGTTATGTGGGGCTACGCTGCAAGGCGTGTTTCATAATCCGCTGGTGGACCCGCATATTATTGGGGTGACCTCTGGCTCAGCATTTGGCGGCACGCTGGCGATTTTGCTTGGGCTTGATCCGTTCCTGATGATGGGGTCGACGTTCTTCTTTGGTCTGGCGGCGTTGATTCTGGTATATGCCATTGCCGCACTACAGGGGCTGGAAAACACGCTGGTGCTGATCCTCTCGGGCATTATTTTGAGTGGTTTTTTTGCCGCGCTGGTGAGCCTGATTCAATACCAGGCCGATACCGAAGAGACGTTACCCAGCATTGTATTTTGGCTGTTGGGCAGTTTTGCAACCGCCAACTGGCATAAAGTGTGGCTGCTGGCGGTGCCGGTCGGCATTGCGGCCATGCTGTTGTACCAGTTGCGCTGGCGAATCAACCTGTTATCACTCAACGATAAAGACGCCACAGCGCTCGGGGTGGCGGTGGTTCCGCTGCGGCGCAGTGTGTTGCTGTGCTGCGCATTGCTGGTTGCGGCGCAGGTCTCCGTCAGCGGCAGTATTGCCTGGGTGGGGCTGGTGATCCCGCATCTGGCCCGCCTGCTGGTAGGCGTTGATCACCGTCGGTTACTCCCCTGCGCTTTCTGGCTGGGCGGCGGTTTTATGATTGTGGTAGATGATATTGCCCGCACGCTGCTACCTGCGGAAATTCCTCTGGGGATCATCACCGCCTTGCTCGGCGCGCCGCTGTTTGCCTTTTTGCTGATTCAGTCCAGCCGACGGGGGAAACGATGATATCTGCCGCACTTAACGTCGATCAGCTGGAGTATGGTTACCGGATGCCGTTGTTTGCGCCGCTCACGTTCCGCTGTGAGAAAGGCAATATCTGGGCCGTGCTCGGGCGTAACGGTTTGGGGAAGAGCACGTTGCTGGATACGCTGACCGGTACGCTGCCGTTGTTGGGTGGAAACATACAAAGTGAGGGGGGAATGGGTATTGTGGCGCAGCATACGCGCTTACCGTTTCCCTACACCGTTAGCGATGTCGTGCTGATGGGCCGCGCGCAGCATGTAAAGTTATTTGCTCAACCGGGCCAGCAGGATAAAAAGCGGGCGATGCAGGCGCTGGAGCAGCTCAATATTGCGCATCTTGCGTCCTGTACCTTTTGTTCACTTTCCGGCGGGCAGCAACAGTTGGTAATGATCGCCCGGGCGTTGGTCACGGATTGTCAAACGCTGTTGCTTGATGAACCCTGTTCCGCGCTGGATTTAGCCAATCAGCAGGTGGTGCTGCAGCTTATCAGCGATCTGGCGTATCGCCAGGGCTGCAGCATTCTCTTTACAACGCACGATCCGCAGCATGCACTACAGATAGCCAGTCATACGCTGCTGTTGTTGCCGCAGGGGAGATGGCTGGCGGGGCCAACTCAGGAGATTGTGACGGAAGATAATTTGTTCCAGGCGTACGGTTTACCGCTGCGAAAATTTAGCGTGGACCCGCATCCGACGCCGTTTATCGCGCCGCTGTTTACCATTCATCGTTAAGTGTTTTAAAACCGGCGCTGGCCAAACATGTTTGTCCGTCGCGCGCGAGGATAAAATCAACCAGCGCTTTGACGTTTTTAGACGCCTCGAGCACCGCCAGCTGGTATTCACAGCGAATGTTATGGTCCGTGGGGATCGTTACGCAGCGAATATCGGGCTGCCCGGCAAGTGCTGTTGCATAGTGCGCGTAGCCAATAAACAAATCCGCCAGGCCCTGGCGAATAATCCACGCGCTGGCCAGTTCGCCATTTGGCACCTTAACCGTGTCACGGCCACCGACAAGGGGAATAGCGCGTTCGCGCAGGCGCTGTCCAAGGCCGGGTTCGAGCACATCGAGGCTGTCGAATAATGCCCAGGTATAATCCCCGGAAGGGTCACAGCCGGGGGTTGAGGTGCCAATACGCAGGGTTGGATCTCGCAGTAACTCCAGCCATTCGCCGGTTTTGCGGGTGGTGAGGCTCAGTTGGTTCCAGCAAAAGGTATGCACGGACCGTGCCCTACCGCTGGCCAGCAACTGCTGCGGATGTGCACGATTGGCCGAGGCAAATAAGGCACAAGGTTCACCGGCTTCTATACGTTCGCGTAATAATCCGGCCGGGCCGTATTCCACACAAACGTCAATTCCGCTTAGAGACGTGAACTGGTTTATCAGCGGGGTAAAGGCCAGCCGTAAACTGCCAGCAGCGAAGAGCGTGATGGGGCATGACATAATGTAGTGAGTCCTGAATTCGAGGTCCGAAATGAATGACAGACATCTTAAACGTCATCATATTGTATATGACCAACTATTCGATGCAAATGGCAATAATTATCTGGGTAATAATTTTTTTAAGATATTAACAATTGAATTAATGATTAGCTGTACCCGGAAAGGCTGCTGTGTCTTTTTACTGTAAATCACAAACAGATCCAGATGGGTGGAGAAGTTATCAGGAAGTGTAGGGACCAGACCGTCGATATCTGTTTCTTTAATGATCAACTCGGGCATAAATAAATAACCAAGACCCGCTTTGGCGAGTTCGATTGCGGCATACGAGTTATCGCAGGCAAAATCACCGCTAATGATTATCTTTCTTATTTCTTTATGTGAGTCGTCATTTATATACCAGATGTTATGATTGTCTTCCATATGTGAGAAAAAAAGTATACAGGGACTGTGTCCATAATCTTCAATGGAGTGGATCGGATATCTCGCAATCATGTCGCGGGTGCCATATATATTGGCCGGAATCGATGCGATATTTCGCGCAATAAGTTCGTCATTGTCGGGCAATGAATGCGTAAACAAGATGTCGCAGTCATCACTAAAAGGGACGCCAAGGGTAAATTCAGCGTTGCTGAGGTTACTGGTGGTCAGCATTAATTTAATTTCCGGATGCTGCGCTTTCAACCCAGGAATGACGTACTTGGAGATAAATAACAGCTGACCGGTAGGGGCATGGATCCTGACAAACCCATCAGACGCCAGCTTATAGGCCATTGTAAACTTCTGGATATCTTCACATGACTTCATGTGTTTTTTGACGTAGGGGAGAAGCTCTTCACCGAAACGGGTCAATTTTATCGGCCGACAAGAGCGATCGAACACGGAGAATCCAAAACGGTCCTCCAGTTGTTGTAAGGTTCTACTGATATTGGGTTGCGCAATTTTTAGCGTTTCCGCAGCCAGACTCAAACTACGGGTACACGAAAGTTCATAAAGGATACGGAGTTCGTTATCGTTAAAGCTGATTTTCTGGACCACTGAGACCTCAGATATGCATTGTGAATATTATCTGTATACATTCCCGCACGGCTTCGGCCAGTGTCTTTTGAAATTGAATGTATACAGTCCAGCCAACAAAAATAGCGCAGGCATGTTACGTGAACATACCTTTTAAACGGTTGCACAATAATATTTTAACCAATTCTTATCCATTAAAAGATAGCATGGTTTGTGTAAGAAAACAAAAAAGCAAAATGCGAAAATTACAATGAATAACCGTGTTGTTACGGGGTTCATGACTATTTTGATAATGGGGGCGGTAGATAAAGCCTGTTTCTACCCATTTTAAAGTTACTGCAGGAGTGTAGGTAACGCATTATATCTATTACGCATAATGTTATGCACATTGTTTGCGAGACGCATGAGGTGAATCTGACTAGAATACCGCGCAAATTTATGGTCACAGTCTGGATTCAGGGATAACGAGTTAATACTTAAGCAAATTTTACTGAATGAATAACGTTTTATTCACTTTTATTACAAATTAAACCCTGAGCCCTCTGTAAAAGTCGCACACTTATTATGATCGAAAGAACTGCATGGCTTTGCCTGATTGTACACCTGTCGATCATTACGACGCCGGTAATGACTCCAACTTATTGAT
>NZ_SZWV01000003.1:40749-61555 GCF_005280945.1 Citrobacter sp. wls718 | reverse complement strand
CAGTAAGTTGGCAGCATCACCGCCGTCCTGATGGGCAACGCATCTCTTAATGATTTGCGTTCTTTTAATGCGGCAGGCTTGTTACCGGGCCAGTATATAGTCGATATATATATCAACGATAACTGGCGCGGACGTCGTGAGCTGTTATTTGAAAAAAATGACCGCGGGGAATTAGTCAGCTGTTACTCGGGGCAATTTCTTAAAGGTGTGGGCATCGACCCAAGTAAGATGAATGATACGCTGGCCGCGAATCCCTCACGCTGCGCCAGCATCGCCAAATGGGACCCAAGTGGGAAAGCCAACGAGCAGCTCAACACCAGCCAGCTTGAGCTACGCATCACCATCCCACAGGCCTATGTCGAGAATCTTGACAGCAATTATGTTCAACCTGAATTATGGCAACCGGGGATCCCAGCGATTAATTTCGGTTACAACGCAGATTATTACAGCACCCAGCAGCGGGGTCACGATCGTGCCAGCACGGACAGTGCGTGGTTGGGGATGGATATCCGCGGCTCCGCTGGAGGGTGGCTGCTTGAGCATTTTGGCAGTCAGAACTGGGACAGCAAGGTGGGTAGCCATTACGCCAATAACCGCACGACGTTAAAACGACCACTCCCCGGTTTGGGATCCATGTTCAGCGCCGGGAAGTTTTATACCGACAGCCAGATGTTCGACAGCATTGCTCTTCTTGGGGTGGGGCTGGCTTCCGAGGATTTAATGCGCCCGGATAGCACGCTGAACTGGGCTCCAGTCATTCGCGGGGTGGCAGAAACCAATGCTCGGGTAACCATCACTCAGGACGGACAGACTCTTCACCAGTCCTCCGTTCCAGCCGGGCCATTCTCGATTGAGTCCGTGCTGCCCGCCAATACTGGGGGCGAGCTACTGGTGACCATTCAGGAGTCTGACGGACGTATCCGTCGCTTCACCGTGCCTTACGCCAGCGTCCCGCAGTTGCTCAAACCCGGTGTTTCACGCTCTGGCGTGGCCATGGGTACCGTTGATGAAGATAACAATGATGACGACCCGTTTGCTGCTCAGGCTTACTGGCAGTATGGCCTGAACAACTTTCTCACCTTGTACAGCGGCGCATCCGGGTTTGAACGCTATCAGTCAGCGCAGCTCGGTAGCGGCCTCAACAGCAGACTTGGCGCATTCGCCATTGATGTTACGCAATCACGCCTGCATCTTGATGATGACCGCCATCAGGGCCAGCAGTACCGTCTGACCTGGAATCGAACTCTGGCCTGGTCTGAAACCTCGCTCTGGCTGGAAGCTAAATACAGCTCACATCACTTTTATGGCCAACGCGACGCCCTCGATGCACTGGATGCCGAAAAGTCTGACAACCCCTTTCGCTCATTACGCGAGAAACAGTCGTATAGCGTCAGCATCAATCAACCGTTATCAGACACCTGGGGTTCATTCTATTTGTCCGGCTCACTTAAAAAGTACTGGGATCAACAGGACAATTATCGCCAGTATGCCGTGGGCTACACAAACTCATGGGGTAATCTGACCTGGAACATATCAGCACAACGACTCTGGAATGAGGATGATCACGGTTCGGTCACCAAAGACGATCAAATCATGCTTTCGTTAAGCTATTTTCTGCCACGAGACAACGCCGGATTTACACAGATTTCGTCTGACAGCTACGCGAATAACGGAACAGCCAGCAATACGCGCCTCGGTTTCACCACCTCTTCCGATGATGAAAATAATATCGTATGGGGAGTCAACACCGGCTACGCTCGCGGTGGCGATGCAGAATGGGGCGCCAACGGAATGATCCGCACCCCTTACACCTCAATAAACGGAACATGGAGCCAGGGCAACTCGTGGCATCAGATCAGCGGAGGGATGAGCGGGATGATGATCGGTCACGCGAAGGGAATCACCTTCTCACCAGAGCGCTCTGATACCGTCGCGCTGGTTTACGCACCGAATGCCAATGGCGCACATCTAGACGGCGTGCCAGGAACCCGCTTCGATAAAAACGGTTATGCCATTATGCCGTGGCTGCGCCCGTGGCGCGTTAATGACGTGATGATCGATCCAAAAGGCTCCGCTGACGGCCTGACATTCAGCAAAACCCAGGGAAAAGTTGCGCCTTACGAAGGCAACGTCGTTCCCGTCATCTTTGAAACAAAATTGCAGCGACAGACGATTATTTATCCCCGCCTTTCAGACCAGCAGAAATTGCCGTTCGGCGCCATTATCCGCGACCGCACCAATAACCATGTTGGCTATGTCGGGCAAGGCGGTGCGCTCTATATTGATGAAACCACCTCACCGGACGTGTTTGTTTCCGTGGAAAACAGGAAATGTACGATCGTATTAAAAAGCCAGGAGGCCACATGCCGCTAATACGGGCTGCTTTTATTCTGGGTATTACGTTGGGCATTCATCAGACGGCTAGTGCTGCATGCACACTGGCCTCGCAAAAAATGATTGTCCCACCGGAAACCGTCACAGTGAAGCGTGCTGTTCAGTCCGGAGGCGTGATTCAGTCACGTACGATTTTGGTTCCCAATGTTCAGGGGACGGAATGCACAAACAGCCTGCCGTTTACCGCTCAGGTGATGGGCGATCGGTCGGTAGCAACCTTACCCGGCATCCTGCGCAGCAACGTAAGCGGTATCGGTCTGAAAGTCTCTCTGGAAACGTCAACCGGACGCACCATCCAGTGGCCATCAGCGTTCAGGGCAACTCCGGACGAGTTTAAAAACAGCAAGATCAATATTGAATTGATTAAGCTGGACAGCAGCCTTCCTGCTGCCTCTTCGTCAGGCTCATTGAATCTGCAGATAAAAAGTGAAACGCAGTCGCAGCCGGTGGTGGATATCGTCCTACCGGCAAAATATATCACGCTGCTCAGCCGTTCCTGTAAGGTGCAAGGTAACCGCACGATCAACGTAGAATTGCCCGATGTACCGCTGAAGCACTTTAAGCGTCACGGCAGCACAACGGCAAGAAAACCGTTTTCTATCGACCTGCTTTGTAAGAACGACTTCTCCACGCCAGCCCGGGTTATCTTGCGCTGGAGCACCCTCTATAGTGGACAGGATCGTAACATTGGCGTCTTACCCAATATTCTCCCCAACGGTGCAAAAGGAATCGGCATTCAAGTTTTAGATCAACAACAAAACCCTATCAACTTTAATCAGCAGTCCACATTTCCGTTAACACATCAGGATAAGGGGAAATACACTATTCCTTTTCATGCACAATATTATCAAACGGAAAGGAACGTCAGCCCCGGGAGGGTTCGCGCCGTGTTGTATTTCAATGCGGAATATGAATAACCATCGATAAATAAGACGTGCAGCATGGTCTTTGCTCCACGAAAGTGGAGCCTTTTTCATCAGGACATGTCCGATCGTCATAGGTCTAACGGAATATAGTGCTCACAGATAATTGTCTTATTGATAACATCTTGTGGATGATAGCGAAACACTTCAATATCAAAACCGGGCTTTCTTTTTAATTTCAACTCCGGCATTGATTTCAAATAAATATATTTTGAATACAATGGATAGGCATCTTTCCTAAATATGAATGAAAAACAGGCATATTCACCCGGAGGGTACTCATAGCGGTTATAAGCGTTCAGCGCATGATGATTCTTGCTGCCAATAATGGTTCTAATCTTCAGTCGCGTCGTCGACCTGGGATGGGGCGCAAAATCGGTAAGCGCCCACACATCTTGCTTTAAACTGGCAAGCTGATCGAATATCAGGTTAAGACGTTGGAGGTGTGAGTCCTCGGTTGGCGGGACTGGCGAATCATAGCGGTACTGAAACCCGGAAACAACATCAGCTGGTAACGTCCTTAGCTGTGGTTTATCGATAATGGTATCGCCGTGTTGCGCATACGACAGCAGCGGCGAGAGATCCCAGTTCGTGTTTTTACGGTACTCTCTCGGTGTACAACCCGTTAATTTTTTGAATTCACGGGAAAAAGATTGCTGTGAATCGAACCCTAGCCGCACCGAAATATCGATGATATCCATCATCGTCAGGCGTAACAAAGAGGCCGCTTTGGTAATCCGTCGCTTGCGAATATAGAGGCCTACCGGCATATTGATTCGCTGTTTTATCATTCCCTGAATATGTCTTCGGCTATACCCGGAAAAACGGGTAAGGTCGTCTATATCAACACCTGTGACGTAATTCTCTTCGATATAAAACAAGACGTCATTAATCGTCATTGCTTTCAACATACCTTCTCTATCTCCATTTAAAAAAGCATCCGTGCCCACCTTTGAAAACGGGATAACGGGATAAACAAATAACCCGATATTAGAGAAGGCTATTTTTACGTTGTATAGCAATGTGCACTATTCGCGTCAAACAAATTTAAACGAATATACATACCCCACGTAAAACTATACGCAAAATACTCCATTTTAATATAGTTAAGTTCGGTATTTATTAATACTTAATGGCTGCGGAGAAGCGCTGACGGTTAACGACGCTCAGAGGGAAGCATCATCAGCGTTTCACACCGCGCCTTCACGGCGTCGTGCAGCAGGCGCACCGCCGTTGAAAGCTGTTTTCGGTGCGGGCAAATCATATTTAGCGGGACTTTTTCCCCCTGATAATCAGGCATCAGCAACTGCAAACGACCGTCACGTACATCTTCACTCACGTCCAGCCACGACTTATACGCAATCCCCTCACCGGCAATCGCCAGACGACGGATCACTTCGGCGTCATCGCTCATAAACGTGCTGTTGACCTGCACACTGCTGACCTCACCGTTGCGCGTAAACGTCCAGCGGTCATGGAGTCGCCCGCGTAAGACGAAGGTCATGGCATTTAACGGCGCTAAATCATCTGGTTTTTGCGGCTCACCGTGCTGCGTAACCCACCCCGGAGAAGCCACCAGCACGCGTCGATTACCAGGAGCCACGGGCAGTGCGATGTAAGACGCATCCTCGGTATTACCATAACGAAACGCGACATCGACGGGATCTTTAAACACATCAGTCACCTGATCGGAGAAAAAGACCCGCAGGCGCAGGGCGGGGTGGCAACGACGAAATGACTGAAAAACAGGCAGCAGCAGGTTACGCCCGAGATCGGACGGCACCGCAATTTGCAGCGTGCCGGAAATCTCATCCTCGGGTGTCTGAATTTTCTGCAGACCGGCATGCATCACGTCCAGCATCTGGCGGGCATAGGGCAACCAGACCTCGCCTTCCGGTGTCAACCGCAGACTACGCGTGGAGCGCGCAAACAAGCGTATGGTCAGCGTGGACTCCAGGCGCTTGATGGCGGAACTGACCTGGGCCGGCTGGACGCCGACTTCGCGCGCCGCATCACTAAAACTGTTAAGCGCCGCGGCGCGGACAAACAACGTGAGATCTTCAAGCCGGAACATTTTCACTCCCCGAGTATAAGTCCTGTCGCCGTGAGGCTATTTTTCCCGTTCTGATGCCGGTTTACCATCGAATTATTCAACAGATAAACAGAATCCTGTAACCGGAGAGATTATGAAAGCCATCGCCATTACCCACGCCGCAACCGACGGCAGTAACATCGCATATTTACAAGAGATTGACCTGCCAACGCCCATTGCCAAAGGGCATGACCTGCTGGTTGAGGTGAAAGCGATTTCCGTTAACCCTGTTGATACCAAAGTTCGCGAGGGATTCAGCGCTGATACCCCGCGTGTTCTGGGCTGGGATGCGGTGGGCGTGGTGAAATCCGTCGGCGAGTCCGTAACGTTATTCACACCGGGCGACGAAGTCTGGTATGCCGGCGCGCTGGGTCGGGCGGGCAGTAACAGCGAATTTCAGCTGGTTGATGAACGCATTGTCGCGCTGAAGCCGCAATCGCTGGATAACGCCTCTGCCGCCGCCCTGCCGTTGACGGCCATCACCGCATGGGAAATGCTGTTCGACCGCCTGGGTGTTGCAGAAAATGGCAACGAAGGCGACGTATTGTTGATCGTCGGTGCGGCGGGTGGCGTCGGTTCTATCCTGACTCAACTGGCGAGTAAACTGACCAAAATGACCGTTATCGGCACAGCATCGCGCCCGGAAAGCCAGAAATGGGTGCGTGAAGCAGGTGCGCATCATGTGATCGATCACAGTAAACCACTGACCGAAGAGCTGGCACGAATTGGAGTTAAAGAGGTCACACACGTTGCCAGCCTGAATAATACCGAACAGCACTATCAGCAGATTATTAGCGCCCTGGCCCCACAGGGCAAACTGGCACTGATTGACGACCCAGAATTCCTTGATGCTCGTCCGCTAAAAGCAAAAAGCATTTCACTGCATTGGGAATTTATGTTTACCCGTTCAATGTTCGAAACCCATGACATCATTGCCCAGCACCAGCTACTGACCCGCGTGGCGCAACTGATCGACTGTCAGACGATCCGTACTACTCTGGGCGAGCATTTGGGCACTATTTCTGCGGCGAACTTACAAAAAGCCCATGCGCAAATTGAAACCGGTCGTGCGGTAGGCAAAATTGTTCTGGAGGGGTTTTAATATGTCTGACACTGAAGTGATTTCTATTATTGCGGTACTGAAAGCCAAACATGGGAAAACCGACGCCCTGAAACAGGCACTGCAGGCCTTACTGATGCCCACGCGTCGGGAACCGGGCAATATAGAGTATGCGCTGTTTCAACTGCGCGATACGCCGGATGTGTTTTACGTGCGCGAATCCTGGCGGGGTCAGGCCGGTCTGGACGACCATATTGCTCTGCCGCATTTCCAGACGTTTATCCTGCAAATGAACGATCTGCTGGCCGAGCCGCTGCGTCTGGATTATCTGACGCCGATTGCGCCTTAATCTCTTGATGAAATCCCCCGCCACACGGGGGATATTCAGTCAGGCATTACGCCCCGCCATCACACCGCCATCCACATCCCAGACAGCCCCGGTCACCCAACCCGCTCTATCAGAAAGCAGGAATGCGACGGTTTCTGCAACGTCAACTGGCGTCCCAACCCGGCCTGTCGGATGGAAGCTATCAAAGCTGCTCATCACCCCCTGCACATCCTCTTTCGGAATAAACCCTTCATAGATAGGCGTGTGTACCACCGCTGGAGAAACGGCATTAACGCGAATACCGCAGCCCCCCAGTTCAATGGCCAGATTTTTCGTTAAGGCATGCAGGCCCGCTTTTGCCATCGAGTAGGCCGAAGAGGGCGTCGCCGCTATCGCTTGTTTTGCCCACATCGAACCAATATTCACAATGGCACCATTTATCTTTGCCGCCACCATATTGCGCACCACATCCCGGGTAATGAAGAACATTGCGCGGTTGAGGCTCATGTACAGATCATAATCTGCAACCTCATGTTCAATAAATGGTTTCGGCAAGAAAACCCCGGCCGCATTGACCAGCAGGCTGATGTCGCGGTGTTCGGTATTCACCGTATCCATCACCTGGTGCATTCCGGCTTCTGACATCAGATCCGCGGCAATGACCGCGACATCACCCATTGCCGCCAGCGCCTGACGCGCCTGCTCAGCTTTATCGGCACGATTACCGACCAGCACCACACGTCCACCCTCTTTCAGGATCAGTTTCGCAGTTTCAAGTCCCATCCCACTGGTCCCGCCCACCACTAACAGTTTTTGTCCGGCAAATAATGCTTTCATCGTTAACCTCGTTTCAAAAATTCCTTGATGCGCTAAAGATGCCACCCGGCAGAGGTGATGACGAATGAGAAGAAATAGCGACACCAGAAAGAAAATCTATCTCGCAGGCGTATACTGAGAACTGCCAATCAGAAGGAACAGAACCAGATGCGTTTACTTAATCGACTAAAATGGCTGCACGCCTTTGAGGCCACCGCCCGCCATGGCAGCTTTACCGGCGCTGCGCAGGAGTTGGGCGTAACGCCCGCCGCAGTCGGACAGTTGGTACGCGCACTGGAAGATTGGGTGGGCCATCCGCTGTTACACCGATCCCGTTCAGGTAAAGAGCGCCTCACGCTGGTTAGTGAAGCGCAGGACGCATTACGCGACATTACCCAAGGACTGGATAACCTCGAATCCGGGCTGAATAAACTGCGCGGTCGTCGGGCACGCTCGGTGGTAATCATCACCGCCTCTCAGGTACTGGTAATGAACTGGCTGATGAGTCGTCTCAACCGTTTCTCGCAGGCGCATGAAAACATCGAACTACGCCTGAACGTGACGGAAAAATTAATGGATGTCGCCCACGGCGAAGCGGATTTGGGTGTGCGCTGCGGAAAAGGTGACTGGCCAGGAGTCAACAAAACCAGGTTGATGGATGAAGAGGCCGTTCTGGTCTGCAGCCCGCTCCTCGTGCCAACAGAAAAAATATCCTGTGGTGAATGGTTGGCCACACAGAAGCTGATCCATGATGATACCCCCCACCACGGTGCCAATTTTCCGTCCTGGGATGATGTTCTGAATGCTACCCATGCTCCCGCCGCACGCGAAAGCGGGCTGCACATCAACTCCACCGCCACCGTGATTCTGGCAGCACTCAGTGGTCAGGGTGTGGCCATTGTGCGCCTCGCGCTGGTGCAACAACTTCTTACTGACGGACAACTGGTCCAGCTTCATCCCAACGTCCGCTGGCCTCTAGCATGGTCATACTACATCGTCACGCCACAGCACGCGGCTATGCGCCCTGAGGTGAAAATCTTTAATGACTGGCTGAAGGCGGATGTGCAGGCAGAGATCCATACCATCTCTGATATGATACCTGCACACAAATAAGACAATACAACCATGCCGAGGGAATAATGAGTTCCACCAGAAGAGGGATGATGAACGTCCTGATTGCCGCCGTATTATGGGGAAGTTCGGGCGTTTGCGCGCAGTACATCATGGAGCAAAGCCAGATGTCGTCGCCGTTTTTAACCATGACGCGCCTGATTTTCGCCGGACTCATTCTGCTGATGCTCTCGTTTGTGCACGGCGACAAAGTCTTTTCGATCATCAAAAACCGCAAAGATGCCATCAGTCTGCTGATCTTTTCTGTGGTCGGCGCGCTCACCGTACAGCTGACTTTTCTGCTGACCATTGAAAAATCCAACGCCGCCACCGCAACGGTACTGCAATTTTTGTCACCAACTATTATCGTGGCGTGGTTCTCCGTAGCGCGTAAAGCGCGACCCGGCATTTTAGTGCTCACCGCCATTCTGACTTCACTTATCGGCACATTCCTGCTGGTGACTCACGGCAACCCAACCTCGCTGTCTATTTCACCTGCCGCGCTGTTCTGGGGGATCGCCTCCGCCTTTGCCGCCGCGTTCTATACCACCTATCCCTCTACGCTTATCGCCCGTTACGGTACGCTGCCGATCGTTGGCTGGAGTATGTTGATAGGTGGCCTGATCCTGCTCCCGTTCTATGCCGGAGAGGGAACGGACTTCGTGGTCAATGGCAGTTTGATTCTGGCGTTTTTCTATCTGGTGGTGATCGGCACATCGCTAACGTTTAGCCTGTATCTGAAAGGCGCGCAGATGATTGGCGGACCGAAAGCGAGTATTTTGAGCTGTGCGGAACCGTTGAGCAGCGCCCTGTTGTCGCTGTTATTGTTAGGGATTACGTTTACCCTACCTGACTGGCTGGGCACGCTGCTGATCCTCTCTTCTGTAGTGCTGATTTCAATGGATTCCCGTCGCCGCGTCCGAACGGTATAACACCGAGCGGCGCGGCTATAGAGGGCTATTACCAGCCCGGTACCGCGCCGCCGTTAAAGATTTTTTCCGCCGCTTTTGCGACTTCCGGAGACTGATAAGATTGCAGGAACTCTTTTACGTTCTCGGCATTTTTATTGTCTTCTCTCGCCACCAGGATATTCACGTACGGCGAGTTTTTATCTTCGATAAACACGCTGTCATGTACTGGCGAAAGTCCGGTTTGCTGAATGTAGGTGGTACTGATGATCGCCACGTCTACTTTCTGATCGTCCAGCACGCGCGGCAACTGCGCGCCTTCCAGCTCCATAATAGTCAGATGACGCGGATTATCGGTGATATCCAGCGCCGTCGGCAGCAGACCGGTTCCCTCTTTCAGCGTGATTAATTTTTCTTTTTGCAGCAGCAACAGCGCACGCCCGAGGTTAGTGGGATCGTTAGGTATCGCAATCGTCGCACCGTCTTGCAGTTGATCGACCGTTTTGATTTTTTTCGAATAACCGGCCATCGGGAAGACAAAGGTATTGCCCACCGCCACCAGCGTATAGTTATGCGCTTTATTATCCTGATCCAGGAACGGACGATGCTGGAAGACATTGGCATCCAACTCACCCTGATTAGTTGCATCATTAGGCAATAACGAACCACTAAATCCCACCAGCTCAACATCGAGTCCGTACTTCTCTTTGGCCACCTTCTTCGCGACTTCCGCCACATCCTGCTCTGCGCCGTTAATCACGCCGACTTTAATGTGTTTTGTATCACTGCTTTGCTGGTCGCAACCTGCCAGCAATAATCCCGCCAGCAATACCGCGGTCCCGACCCCGAAATAGGGTTTCTTCAGCTTCACGTTTTTATCCTTTTGAATTAACCGCCCATTGAGTAATGAAATGACTATAGCGGGAAGGCCGCTGCGGTTTATAAAACGAAAAAGCATCAGCAAGAAGAAAAAGGCATAACGGAAATAAGAGAGATTAGTCGGAGTGTTCCATAAGCTCATCAATGGATAGCCCGGTAATCAGTAGCACCAGGTCGCGATCGATACCCTTTTCAAGCATGGAATGTGCAATCCGCAACGCTTCATCCAGCTTTCCTTCTTTTCTCCCCGACTCACGTAAGCATTCTGCAATAGTCATTAATCTCTCCTTGTGTTGGGGAACGCGCCCGGCAAGCCTGCGGATAAACACCTCAAAACGGGTCGCACTACCAGACTGTAGCAAGTAATTAAACAGCGTTTCTATCTGGCTGTCATTAGCGTGTTCCTTAACAAGCAGGACCGTCAGTTTATCCACCAGAAGCGTCAGGTCGCGCTCACGGATATGCTTTTGAACAAGCTCCAGCAGAGCCATCCGCCGATGCTGCATAATCTCATCATCAGACACCACGGTGATGTCCACCAACGGAAAAGGCGCATCATAAAGTTGCCGCGCTATCTCTGGCTCGGCAAATTCATCCAGCCAACTTAGCGAAAAGGGATATGGGCTTTCCACACCATGGTAAAAAAGTATCGGCACCACCAGGGGCAACGTTTTATACCCGGCGTCGAGATGACGCTGCATCGCGGCAATGGCATAGCGCATCAGTCGAAATGCCATGTGGGCATCCGGCGAACTTTGATGTTCAATCAGCGCATAGATGTAGCCATTACCCTTCGTTGTTTGCAGAGACCACAGTACATCGGAATAGCTGGCCCGCAGGTCTTCCTCTACAAAACTGCCGGATTCAAGCTTCAGCGTGTCCAGCTTGCAAAGGTCGCGTAGCGATTCAGGAAGCCAAATATCCAGGAAATCCCTCGCCGTTTCCGGGTGGGCTAAAAACCTCTTAAACACCGCATCATGCGGCGTGGATGTCGTGCTTTTTTTCATGGCGATCCATCACCTGCAGTACAAGATGACGGGACCTTACTCGCCTATCGCATAATCCACATCAGGCAACGTTTAAGCCTGCGAGGTGCTTTGGGAGATAAATACACACTACTGTAATGTATTCATTTTCAGGGAATGATGTTCGCAAAGATGCCCGGAGGCGCTAACGCTTACCGGGCCTACACGGGCTGCTGAAACGCATAACCGGCTGTGACGGTCATCAAAACGTTTTCGATAAATAGTGGCGCGCAGCCCCTTGCTCCGGAAAATTTTCGAGGGTTAATTGCAGCTGGTAGCCGTTCTTTTGATAAAACGGTAGCGCCTGGAAACTCAGGGTATCGACCAGCGCATGCAGACATCCTCTCTCACGAGCCGTCTGTTCTGCTGCCTGAATAAGATTCGTGCCGTAACCCCCTTTACGCAGGGATTCATGCATCCACAAAAACTTGATACACAGCCATTCACCTTTGATTTGGCCGATCAGCCCCCCCAATATTTCATTGTGTTCATTGCGCCAGTAGACCGCCAAATCGCCGAAATTGCTCGTTTTCAGGAACTGCAGATTGTAAGCCCGCAACCCGGTAAGCAGCGCGTTTTGATCGTCTTCGGTAACCGTATCCGTAATCTGTATCTGCATTCTATCCTCCTGAAAAACTACAACTTCTGGCTGATTTGGTTTTAGACATTAACACAGGCTGATGAGTGAGCCTTATGGCGTCTACACTTACTCTTGAGATGATGCGCATCGACAACAAGGATTATTATCATGAAACGAGCCGTTTTTCCGATTATTGCCGTCCTTTTCACGCTGCCGGGTCTGGCGCAGGCCGACTCGGCTTACGGTTCTCTACAGGCAGTTCACGAAAAAAACACCGTATTAAAGGACTTACGCAAAATTTGTACCCCACAAGGGTCGCCGTCGGATGAAGTATGGGAAAAAACCATTATGTCTGATACGCGTAATCAACAGCACATTCGCGAGGCCATTTTGGCAATACAAAGGAGTAATCAGAATAACTACTGGGATGCGCTGGGCAAAGTGGAATGCCCGGATATCTAGGCGTGAAGCGCATGGCTTCACGCCTGATTAAGACGGTTAACGCTGAGGAATAATGAGGTCGCCACGCAGCACGTATGAACCCAGCACGTTCTGGGTTTTCTCGTTCAGCCAACTGACAATGCGTGCCGCCATCGCATCCATTGAATACTCAATGGCCGGGATAGTTGGAATGCCCGGTAGATGCAGCGAACCGGCCAGGCTAAAGACCATAATGTCTCCCGGTACCGATTTATTAAACGCCTGCAGCTGCGGGATAACCCGCTGGGCCTGCTGTTCGTCCGCCACCAGCAGCGCGTTAAAATTGAGCGTTGACGCGTTATTGAGCAGCTCCTGCAATGCCACGGAGGACGACGTGGCTTCCATAAACACCAGATTGCGGTTAAACGGCAGGAAGTTTTTTTCCAGCGCATGCTTGTAGCCCAGCAGCACCTGATCCGAGAACCCCATACCGTCCGGGTGGATCAGTGCAATCTGGCGTCGGTTCTGGCTTATCAGGTAGTTACAGGCTGTTTCGGTAGCAAACGCGTGATCAAACTGAATGCTGTTGACGTCATCGCCAGAGTCCAGGCAATCCACCAGAATGACATTCTCCTGGCTAATGCTCAGCGGGAACCGCGCGCCAATAATCAATATGTCATCACACAACCCACAGCTTAATTCATCCAGGGCGTTCATCACTTCCGCTTTGCTATTGGCAAAACGCAGCAACAGATGCTTTTGATGCTGGCTAAGGTGTTTTTCCAGCGCGTAGAGATAGCCGGTAGTCTGGTTAATGTTATCCTGCGCGCAAATCACCCCAATACAGCCGGTAGACTGACTCAGCAGCGACTGTGCAATCACGTTCGGGCGATAGTTCAGTTCATCCACCGCTTTCAGCACGGCAAGACGGCTGGCCTCTTTGACACCACGTGAACCGCTCAACACGCGTGACACCGTGGCCTTTGACACCCCGGCCAGACGCGATACATCGTTGATAGTAGACATCATTCTCCCCTGACAGGACCCGCCTGGCCCTTTCCTTCCTGTATTTAACACTGGCTTAAATAATCGCCACTCGCAGTATATCTGTTTCCGTTTTTCATGGAAACCGATTTTCCATTTGGACTCAAAAAGAGATCAAATCGCCGAATTTCGTGAGCCAGATTCAAATAATTAGCCTTATAACAATAAGATCTTGATGGCCGTCACAGTTCTGTTTGCGATGAATGGAAACCGGTTTCCGTATGATATCAAATCAGACTCGCAATATGTTTTTACATTTAAAGGATGGTTCACCATGTTCAGGATTATGTTGTGTTGCTCTGCAGGGATGTCCACCAGCATGCTGGTTCGCAAAATGGTTGAAGAAGCGGAAACGCGCGGGTTGCCCGTGAAGATTGATGCATACGGTGTTGCCGAATTTGACACACAGTTTCCAAATTATCAGGTGGTGCTGCTCGGCCCCCAGGTAAAGTACATGCTTACTACGCTCTCAGAAAAGGCTGCCACCCAGGGTGTACCCGTAAAAGCCATAGATATGATGGATTACGGTATGCAACGCGGTGACAAAGTGCTGGATTATGCCCTGTCGCTGATTGAAGCGGCACACTAGAAAGGTATCAATATGAGTTCGTTATATCAGTCAATGGTTGCCGTCATTGAACAATCCATCACCCCGCTCGCCGGAAAACTGGGGCAGCAAAAGTATGTGATTGCGATTCGTGACGGTTTTACGGCGGCGCTGCCGTTTATGATCATCGGCTCGTTCATGCTGGTGTTTATTTTCCCTCCGTTCTCTGCCGAAACCACCAACAGCTTTGCCCGTGGCTGGCTCGACTTTTCTGCCACCTACCGTGAACAGTTAATGCTGCCGTTCAACCTCAGCATGGGTGTTATGACGTTCTTCATCTCCGTTGGCATTGGCGCCAGCCTTGGCCGTCAGTTTAATCTCGACCCAATTATGTCCGGGCTGCTGGCTTTTATGGCGTTTCTGCTGGTAGCAGCGCCTTATGCCGACGGAAAAATCTCGACCCAGTATCTTTCCGGTCAGGGAATTTTTACCGCCCTGATTACCGCCATTTATTCCACTCGCGTGTATGCCTGGCTGAAGCAGAATAACGTGACAATCCGCCTGCCGAAAGAAGTGCCGACCGGCGTCGCGCGTTCATTTGAGATCCTGATTCCGGTGCTGGTGGTAATTGCCACCCTGCATCCGCTGAACCTGTTTATCGAAGCACAAACCGGGATGATCATTCCGCAGGCGATTATGCACCTGTTGGAACCGCTGGTTTCCGCCTCTGATTCGCTGCCGGCGATTCTGCTTTCCGTCCTGCTGTGCCAGATTTTCTGGTTTGCGGGAATCCACGGCGCACTGATTGTCACCGGCATCATGAACCCATTCTGGATGGCAAACCTGTCCGCTAACCAGGCGGCACTGGCGGCAGGTGCGGCGCTGCCGCACGTTTATCTGCAAGGCTTCTGGGATCACTACCTGTTGATTGGCGGCGTGGGCTCAACCTTACCGCTGGCGTTCCTGCTACTGCGCAGCCGCGTCGCCCACCTGCGCACCATCGGCAAAATGGGAATTGTGCCTAGTTTCTTTAATATTAATGAGCCTATTCTGTTTGGTGCGCCGATAATCATGAACCCGATGCTGTTCATCCCGTTCGTCTGCGTTCCAATGATCAACGCCGTACTGGCCTATAGCGCTACCAAGCTCGGCTGGATAGCCCAGGTCGTGTCGTTAACCCCGTGGACCACGCCAGCGCCAATTGGGGCATCCTGGGCTGCGAACTGGGCATTAAGTCCGGTGGTGATGTGCTTTATCTGCATGGCAATGTCGGCGCTGATGTACCTGCCTTTCCTGCGTGCGTACGAACGTTCTTTGATGAAATCCGAAGAGCAAAAAGCCCAGGATGCCGTCTCCGTGGCGAACGCTGCCCGTAGCAACTCATAATGAATCAAGGAGTCAGAACAATGAGATACCGTTTTCCTGAAAACTTCTGGTGGGGCAGTGCCTGCTCAGCGCTGCAAACCGAAGGGGATAGCCTGAACGGCGGTAAAAGCCAGACCACATGGGACGTGTGGTTCGACCGTCAGCCAGGTCGTTTCCATCAGGGGGTTGGCCCGGCAGACACCTCCGGTTTTTATCAACACTGGAAACAGGACATCGCACTGCTGAAACAGCTACAGCACAACAGCTTTCGTACATCCTTGAGCTGGTCGCGCCTGATCCCGGACGGCACCGGCGAGGTCAATCCCGAAGCGGTCGATTTCTATAACAACGTCATCGACGAGCTGCTGGCACAGGGTATCACGCCCTTTATCACCCTGTTTCACTTCGATATGCCAATGGTCATGCAGGAGAAAGGCGGCTGGGAAAATCGTGAAGTTGTGGAAGCCTTTGGCCGCTACGCCCAGACGTGTTTTACCTTGTTCGGCAATCGGGTGAAGCACTGGTTCACCTTCAACGAACCGATTGTCCCGGTAGAAGGCGGCTATCTGTATGACTTCCACTACCCGAACGTGGTGGATTTCAAACGTGCGGCAACCGTGGCTTACCACACCGTACTGGCGCATTCGACGGCGGTCCGTGCGTATCGCGCTGGCAACTATGACGGTGAAATCGGCGTGGTGCTGAATTTAACGCCGTCTTATCCGCGCTCGCAAAATCCGGCGGATGTGAAAGCCGCACACCATGCGGATCTGCTGTTTAACCGCAGCTTCCTCGATCCGGTATTAAAAGGCGAATATCCGGCGGACCTGGTGGAACTGTTGAAACAGTACGATCAACTACCGGCCTGCCAGCCCGGCGACAGCCAGCTCATCGCCGAGGGTAAAATCGACCTGTTGGGCATTAACTACTACCAACCGCGCCGGGTGAAATGCCGCGATAACGCCGTCAATCCTGACGCGCCGTTTATGCCAGAGTCGCTGTTTGATTATTACGAAATGCCGGGACGTAAAATGAATCCATACCGTGGCTGGGAAATCTATGAGCCGGGCATTTACGATATTATTACGAATCTGCGTGATAATTATGGCAACCCGCGCTGTTTTATTTCTGAAAACGGCATGGGTGTAGAAAACGAGCAGCGTTTTATTCAGGACAATCAGATTAACGACAATTACCGTATTGAGTTTGTCTCGGAACATCTTAAATGGCTGCATAAAGGCATTAACGAGGGTTGTCATTGCCTTGGTTACCATATGTGGACCTTTATTGATAATTGGTCATGGCTTAACGGATATAAAAACCGCTACGGTTTTGTCCAATTAGATTTAGCCACGCAAAAACGTACAGTGAAAAAGAGCGGCGAGTGGTTTGCGAAAACTGCCGCCAATAATGGATTCGATTAAAAAGAGAGCATCATGATTGCATTAGAAGAAGCAGTAATGGAAATCATCGTCAATGCCGGGCAGTCACGCAGCCTGTGCTTCGAAGCACTGCACGCCGCGCGCGCCGGGAACATTGACGAAGCGAAAAGCCTGCTTCGTGAGGCTGACGGCTATGCCCGTCAGGCTCACCACATGCAAACCAAATTGATCGAACAGGACGCCGGGGAAGCCCGGCAACCAATGACATTAATTATGGTGCATGCGCAGGACCACTTAATGACGTCGCTATTAGCCCGCGAACTGTCAGAAGAAATCATTCATCTGTATCAACGTTAGTTTCTAAATAACACTTTCTGAACGGAGTATTTATTACGACTAAATAAATCATTTCTGTACCTATTAAAAAACAAACAAATCAACTTGTTTTGGTGATAGCAAATTCAACCGAGACGGGATGGTTATTATCTTAAAATAAATGAATACACACGCTTATTCAGAATGCCAATGGCAACCTGAAGGGTTAAGTGTCAAATGAGATAACCATGAACATAAAAAAACTTCCATTAGCCATGGCGGTCGTGGCCGCGCTGTGCCCAATTTCTGTGCTCGCACAGGAATTTACGCAGGAACAAATCGACGCCATCGTCGCCAAAGCCGTCGATAAAGCGCTGGCGGAACGCCAGGCGAAAATGGACGCTGCCGTGGCGAAGAAAACCGATGTGATTAACGAACCGCAAAGCGCGGCGCAGTCGCCGGATATGGCGATACCGTTCGGCGTGAAGTTCAGCGGCTACGCCCGTTACGGCGCGCACTTCCAGAGTGGCGATCAGAAATACGTTGGCGTTGACGGGTCCTATAACGGTGCATCCGCGATTGGTCGTCTGGGTAACGAAGGCAACGGTGGCGAATTCCAGCTCTCCAAAGCGTTCAAAAGCGACAACGGCGCAATCTGGGATATCAACGTGATGATTGACCACTGGGGCGACGAAGTTAACCTCAAAAAAGCCTACGCGGGCGTGACCAACGTGCTGGAGTCCAATCCGAACGCCTACATCTGGGCCGGTCGTGACTTCCATCAGCGTCCACAACAGGGCATCAACGACTACTTCTGGATGAACCACGACGGCCAGGGCGCCGGGGTGAAGAACTTCGACATTGGCGGCGTACAGTTTGATGTTGCCACCGTCGCCGCCGTCGAATCGTGTAGCCAGGAAGTCATGGAAGACGAAGCCAACCCTTCACGCATTACCTGTACCGGCGGCTCCGGCACCGGCGATAAGGGTAATTACGCGGTGACGTCAAAAATCCACAATATGAAGGTCGGCCCGCTGGACCTGGAGATCTACGCCAACTATGGCTTTGACTCCAAGGCCGTCGAGAGCGATGACCGTCTGAAAGCCTGGCAGGGCGCTTTTGTGCTGAGCCACACCAACGACAGCGGCGTGAACAAGGTGATCGCCCGTTATTCGGATAACTCAGACAACAGCGTCTACAACAAAACCGACGACCTGACCACGGTTTACGCCAGCTTCGAGGGGAGCCATAAGTTTACCCGCCAGGCGCAGGTGGAATACCTGCTGGCGTTCCATGACTACGACAACAGCGCAGATAAAAGTGATAACCGTAAGAACTACGGCGCAATTGTACGCCCGATGTACTTCTGGAACGACATTCACTCCACCTGGCTGGAAGCGGGCTATCAGCGCGTAGATTACGACAACGGCGGGGATAACAGCGGCTGGAAACTGACGCTGTCGCAGAACATGTCGATCGCCATGGGACCCGAATTCCGCCCCATGCTGCGCTTCTACGTGACAGGCGGCAAAGTGGACAACGACCGCACCGCGCGCGTCAACGGCACGAAAGACGAAACCCTGGACGACTTCAACCTCGGCGCAATGTGGGAAGCGTGGTTCTGATAAGGAATCATGCATTATCGTCGTTACGTAGGCCCGGTAAGCACCGCGCCACCGGGCACGATGCCGGAGGGCGGCGTTAACGCCTTATCCGGCCTACGTAGACGGTCCCGCAATGAATATTGGGATCATTGCATACCCTTTATGCGCACTTTCGCTGCCACCACTAGCGCCGTCAGCAGCATCAGGCTGCCGGAGAGCATCAGGGGCGACAGCAGTCCGAGGTTATCAAGCGCATAGCCTCCCACCGCAGCCCCGCAGGTATTGGCAAGCTGGATCACGGCGACCTGGACGGATCCGGCTTTTTCTGCCTGATCGGCCAGCGAGCGGGTGATCCACGTCGACCATCCCACCGGCACCAGCGCAAACGCCAGCCCCCAAACAATCGCAATACCCGCGGCGACCACTTTGTCACTGCCCCAAAAAATCAGGATCAGCGCGCTGATCGCCAGCACCAGCGGTGCACCGGCTAATGCCAGTTTCACCGAGCGCTTCAAAATCATCGACGAGAGCGACGTACCCACAAAACTGGCAATACCAAAGCTCAGCAGCACCAGCGTCAGGCCATCCACATCAAATCCCGCCAGATTCATATACACCGGGCGAATATAGGTAAAGAAGGCAAACTGTCCGGCAAAGGACATAAAGATGGCGATCATGCCGGCCATCACGCCCGGACGCTGGAGCAGGCTGAACATATTTTGTTTCTGGTGCGACGGCTCACCGGGCAGCGAAGGCAGCGATCTCACCACCCAAATGGTGCACAGCACTCCCATTACCGCCGCAGCATTAAACACGTTACGCCAGCCGATAATACCGCCTAAAAAACTCCCCAACGGCGCAGCAATCACCAGAGCAATAGAGACCGCGCCGAAGATAACCGACAGCGCCTTCGGCACCGTACGCGCGGGAACCAGACGCATAGTCAGCGACGCCGACATCGCCCAGAATCCGCCCAGCGCCAGCCCCAAACAGGCACGGCCCACCAGTAGCAACGCAAAAGAGTTGGCGAACGAGACCAGCAGGCAGGAGAGCGTCAGCAGTACTGAGAATAGGATCACCACATAGCGACGATCGGTCGCCTGAATGATTTGCGTGACAAACAAGCTGGCAAACATGGCGACAAAGGCCGTCACGGTGACCGACTGCCCGGCAACACCTTCTGAAATGCCCAGATCCTGCGCCATCGGCGTCAGCAAACTGACCGGCAAGAACTCAACGGTTATCAGGCAGGCAACACAGAACGCGACGGCAAATACCGCCGACCAGTTAGGTCGGGCATTCACCTCTGCGCGGGATTTTTGTTCAATAACGTCACTCAATTTTGTAACCTGCGTAGGATTATTGTAGAAAAGTTACGCAGTGTAACATTAAAAATGTGACGAATTTAACGTTTTAACAACTTTCACCGCCGGACGGCGATGCCAAATAGCCATCATCACAAATCTGATATCAGTGTAGCCAGTGCACACCATCTTCAGGCAGGAAAAAGGCGTTGTAGCGCATTTGAAATGCATTTATCTCCTGCAGGTCTGGCTCCATTTCACGCAAAAAACCGAGCGCCAGACGCACCTGGGCGTCGGTAATTGGCGCGGCCAATCGGGCTTTTTGCAGTAAACGATGCCACTGCAGCAGATTCTGCTCACTACCGTCGACAATGACGACTTGCCAGATCAACAGCACCTGTGCGGCATTTTGCAGATGCGATTCGTCAGGTCGGTGGAGGTACTGTAAAAACGCCTCACCCTGCACTTTTCCCATCTGATCGGTCATCGATTCTACCGCCATCACATCAATACCCAGACGCTCGCTCAACCGGCGAACCGCACGCCGCGCCCCGGACGTCAGCACCCGAAAACCGACAATAAAAACAACCACCAACGTGGCCAGCATTATCCAAATCATGCGCACATCCCTTACCCGACAGGACGCCCATCATAGCGGCAAATTCATCTCTGTCGACGGCCGAACGTGTCAACGCTATTCCGGACGGCGC